>NZ_CP032099.1:1200000-1500000 GCF_003544835.1 Aliarcobacter skirrowii CCUG 10374
AAGACTAAAAGAGGCAAGTGCTCAAGGAATTAAAAAAGCTGTTGTTGCTCAAAAAATAAAACAAGATCTTGGTATAAAAGTGTTTGCAGTTGATGAAGTATCTAAGATGATAGAGTTATTTTAACTAGCGACTCTATTTGTCGCTAGTACTATTTTCATTGTCTAAAATAAACTGTTTATTTTTATAAATTGAGTGTATAAATGCTAAAGATATTGGAACTATTGCAAAAGTTGTAATTAGCATTGGTGGTAGATGATAAAAAATCTGTATCAACATAGATAAAGATAGAAGTCCAATTGACCACATAGCTCCATGTTCTAAATAGATATATTTAGCAACAACCTCTTTTTCTACCATATAAATTGTAAGGCTTCTTACAGCCATCGCTCCAACTCCAAGTCCAAGCATAATAATTACAACATTTTGAGTAATAGCAAAAGCCCCTAAAACACCATCAAGTGAAAAGCTCATATCTATCATCTCTAGATACATAAATGATATAAATCCACCACTTAACTCTGTAACTTTAGTGTCACTATTTTTATGATTTCCACTTTTTAACTCTATAAAACCCTTTAAAAGTTCAAGCAAATAAAAAGCAATAACACCTACAATCATTGGAACTAAAATCTCTAATTTATTTATAGTTACCAACTTATCTCCCATAACAACTTCATTTGGAGCTATATAGGTAATTGCTAACATTAAAAACATAACAAACAAAGCTTTAATATCACCTACTTTTGATAACTTAACAGCAATATTTTCAATATATTTAATCCAATGAACATCTTTATTCTCATCAAAAATAAACTTTAAAAATAGCATTAAAAGGAACATTCCACCAAAAGACATAATTATATGATGAGAGCTTTGAATTATTTTTTCATACTCACTTGGATTATTAATTGCTAAATTAAAAGAGTCAAGAAGTCCCATTGAAGTTGAGAAATATACAATTAAAATAGGAAATACAAATCTAACACCAAAAACAGCAATAATCATACCCCAAATAAGAAATCTTTTTCTCCAAACAACTGCCATTGTTGCTAAAATTGTTGCATTTACAACTGCATTATCAAAAGATAGACTAAGCTCCAAAACTGATAAAATAGTACCTTGATAAAGTGCAAAAAAACCACCATACAAATACAATAATACAGAAGCTACAAACCAAACTGCAAAAAGACCATAAAAATATGAAATTATAGGTTTTTGTTTCAAACTTATTCCTTAAAATTTTTTTGTGATTGTATCGAAAAAAGAATCTATTTTAGATTATCTCTGAACCATTTTTTACAATATCAACTCCAAATTTCTCTCTTAAAATCTGCAGTTTATTAGTTAATTTCTCTTTTTTTAAATCATCTTCATACTCAAAAAGATTATATGTATGACTATTTTGTTTTGCAAAATTAAATACAGTTATATAAAGTTGTACAACTCTATAATTTCTATGTATATCTGCTTTTAAAAATAGATCTTGCATATAGTTTTTAAAATCAAATTCATTAAAAATTGTATTTGTATTTAATTGTGATTTTGATTTTGTATTGTACTCATATCTTATTTGCAACTGATATGACAAAGGATTATAACCCTCTTTATTTACAATAAAACTAAGATACCTGCTTAAAATCATAACTCTTCTTTTAAGTTCATCTCTACTTAAAATTGGATCAAAACTTCTTCCAATTCCAAGAGATTTTCTCTCTTTATTTATTGTTAAACTATTATCTCTAATTCCACAAACTCTATTGTATGTATCAACTCCAACTTTACCCCAAGAGTAAAAAAGAGTTCTGTTTTTTCTAATATCTCCTAAAGTTTTAATGTTATAGCCAGATAGTTTTTCAACAAAAGATTTTCCAATACCTGTAAATTTTGATATTTCAATATCTTTTGTGAAACTCTCTATATCGTTTTGTTTTAAAACTTTAACTCCATTTGGTTTTGCAAAATCTGTCATAAGTTTTGATAGATATTTTGTTGGTGCAACTCCAATAGAGACTGGAAGTTCCAACTCTTTTTCAATTTTTTCTTTTAATTTTTTGGCAAAATAAAAAGCCTCATCTTCTTCTATATATCCACTTAAATCTCCAAAAAACTCATCTATTGAAAATTGTTCAATCAGTGGTATTTCAAGCTCTAAAAGATTTTTTAAATTATTTGATAAATTATCATATAACTCAAAATTTGGTTTTATCATTTTTAATTTTGGACAAAATCTTAATGCCTCATTTACACTCATGGCAGTTTTTACTCCATAAGCTCTTGCTTCATAAGATGCAGTTGTTATAATTCCTCTAATTTTTCCATTTTCATCTACAAAATAGTCTCTATCTTCAACACTTGAACTATCTAAAATTTTACTTGAAAAACTAGCACGGTTTGTTGCAACTTTTCTATGAACCTTTTTATTTGAAAAAATATCAACATTACTCTTTCCTCCAACAGCAACTGGAATGTTTAGCAAAGTTTTATCAATAGTTCTATGAGCAGAGACAAAGTAGCAATCTAAATCAAGGTGAATAAACATGGTGAAATTTTACTATATTATGTATAAATAGAACTATTTAGAGAAATTTATAAAATTTACTCATTAATTAATATAAAATTAACACCTCTTTGCAATACTTCACAAAATTTATTTCAAAAAGGGAAAATTTATGAAAAAGATTATTACTTTATCTTTTGGTTTAGCTGCAATTTTAAGTGCTAATGAAGCTGTTAAATTAGAGCAGGTAAATATTGTTGAAAAATCAAACTCAAAACTTATAAAAAATATAAATAGTGAAGAGTTAAAAAGTGCTGATTTAGCTGAAGCTTTAATGAAAAACTCTGCAAATATATCAATTGTAAGAAGAAATGGTATTGCAAATGATATTATATTAAGAGGGCAAAAAAAAGATAATATTAATATCTTAATTGATGGTGCTAAAATATATGGTGCTTGTCCAAATAGAATGGATCCACCAACTTCTCATGTAGTTACAAATAATATTAAAAGTGTAAAGATTATTGAAGGACCTTATGATGTTGAGAATTTTGGAACTTTAAGTGGTCTTGTAAAAGTTGAAACAAAAGATCCAAAAGAGGGATTTCATGGTGAATTGAACTTAAATGCTGGAAGTTTTAACTATAAAAAAGCAAGTGCAACAATTGAAGGTGGAAATGATAAAGTTAAAGCTTTAATCTCAGCTTCAACTGAAAAAAGTGATCCATATAAAGATGGAAATGGTGATAACTTTTTAGAACAACAAAGAAAAAGAGGAGTTCCTCTTGCAACTCAATATAAAAGTGATGATATAGATGCATTTGAAAAAGATAGTTTTTTGTCAAAACTACAATTTAATATAACAGATAATCAAGATTTAAAAGTTTCATATAGTGCAAATAGAAGTGATGGTATTTTGTATCCAGCTGGACCTATGGATGCAGATTATGATGATAGCGATATATATACTTTTGGATATACAATAAGAGAGTTAGGAAAATTTTCTAAAGAGTTAAATTTAGACTATTACTACTCAAAAGTAGATCACCCTATGAGTGGAAAATTAAGAAATGGAAATGGAACTTCATATATGACAAACCACTTAAAAACTTCAGTTTGGGGAGCAACAGTTAAAAACTCTTTAGAAATTAGTGATAGTTTAATTACTCTTGGTCTTGATACAAGTGTTAGAAACTGGAGAGGTCAAATGCACTCTACAAATATAGCTACAGGTGTAGTTACTCCAAATGCTACAATGAATAGGATGTATGATACAGATACTACAAATAAAGCAATTTTTACAAAGGTTGAAAAATCTATTGGAAATTTAGATATTGAAGCTGGTTTAAGATATGACTACACAGATATAGAGACTCAAAGACCAAATGTAGATGATAAAAAATATATAGGAATAAATGGATATCTGTTTACAGCATATAATTTTGATGAGAAAAATAAGGTTTTTGCAGGTATTGGAAAATCTTCTAGAGTTCCAGATGCAAGAGAGTTATATCAACAAACAACTTCATCAAATCCAAACTTAGAACAAACAAAAAACTATGAGGTAGATTTAGGATTTGAGAAAACTATTGGAAACTTTAATATTAAACCAAGAGTATTTTACTCTGAGTTAAAAGATTATATCTATAATAGTTCAAAATTTGAAAATATAGATGCAAAAATTTATGGAGCAGATTTAAGTGGATATTACTATTTTACAGATGATTTATCACTTGATTTTGCACTTGCATATTTAAAAGGGAAAAAAGATGGTAACTATATAGATAAAGATTTAGCAGAAATTCCACCACTTAAAGCAAATTTTGCTTTAAACTATGAGTATAAAAAAGCAAAATTTAAAGCTGAAGTAATTGCTGTTGATAGATGGGATAGTTATGATTCAAGCGCAAAAGAGCAGGAAATTGCTGGATATGCACTTATGAATTTAAAATATTCTCAAGAGTTATTTAAAAACTTTGAATTAACTTTAGGAGTTGATAATCTATTTGACAAAGTTTATAACTCAACAAATACTTATCAAGATATTAGATATGTAACTGTTGGAGGAGATCAAATTTTATTTAATGACCCAGGAAGATATGGTTATATAAATTTAAAATATAGCTTCTAATATTTTAAACAAGCCAATTTTAGGCTTGTTTAACTATGTTTTTAAGATTTAAACTTATTTTTACACCATCTTCAATATTGTTTATATTTATAGCAACTCTATTTCTATCACAATACTCTTTTACAACTGCAAGTCCAATTCCATGACCAATATTTGAAGAGTCTTCTTGAAAAAATCTATCAAAAACTAGCATCAGATTTTTTGCATCAATTTTTTCACCTTTGTTAAAAATAGATAAAATATTTTCATTTAATTCAATTTTTATATATGGATTCTTTTTATCATTATATTTAATTGCATTTGATATAAGATTATCTAAAACTATTAAAAAACCCTTATAATCGCTATATAAACTAATATCTTTTAAGTTTAAATCTATCTTTGTATCTTTTTTTATATCTTCAAATTTATCTAAGGTTTTATTTATAGATTCAAGCAGATAAAACTCCTCTTTATCTATATTTTCAAGAACTTTTTGAAACTCATACTCCATATTTTTGTAAAGTTCAAACAAACTCTCATTTGCTTTTTCAATTCTCTCTACTCTTTGAAGCGTTTTTTCATCGCTTATACTTTTTTTTAGTAATTGAGTATTTATTTTAATAGTTGAAGTTGGAATATTTAACTCATGAAGAGTATTTTTTATACTATTTTTCAAACTCTCATCACTTGTTAAAAGTGATTTTAAAATCTTTTTTGAAAATATTAAAAATAAAATTGAACCTAAAAGTGATAAAAAAATGATAAAAACAATACTATTTTGTAAAAAATCAAACCTAACAGTTAAAAAAGAGTTTAAAAATAGTATTAAAAGAAGTAAAAAAAATATCAATACAAAATTTGATAGATGAAAAAAGAGTCTTTTAAAGTTCAAATTTATATCCAACACCTTTTATATTTTTTATCACATCATCTTTTGTTTCAAAAATATTTTTAATCTGATTTATATAGACTCTTACAGCACCTTCACTGTGAGTCTGCTCTTTGCTATAAAGTCTTGAAAAAATCATCTCTTTTGTAACAATTTTGTTTCTATTTTCAATAAAAAGCTCAAGTAGTTCTAAAACTTTTGAAGGAAGATTTAAATCTTCATTATCTTTATAGACTCTTTTATCCTCTTGATTAAAATATAGATTATCTTCTAAAATAACTTTTGAAAAACCTTTGTTTTCTCTTCTTAAAATAGCTCTTAATCTTAAATTTAACTCATCTAAATCAACAGGTTTTTTTATATAATCATCACATCCAGATATAAAACCACTTTTTAAAGTATCTTTATCTTTATATGAAGTTAAAAAAATACAAGGGGTGTTGTCATTGCTTTGTCTTAACATCTTTAAAGTTTCAAGTCCATTTAGTTTTGGAACATTTATATCAAACAAATATAGGTCATAATTTTTTGAGTATGTATATGAAAATACCTCTTCTGAATCTTTTGCAATATCAACTTCAAAATTTTCACAATTTAAAAAATCCTCAATACTAGATGCAAATAAAGAGTCATCTTCCAAAATCAAAATATTATACATAACTATCTTTTCTTATCTTTAGTTTTTTGTCTTGCAAGTTTTTTATACTTATTTTGTATCTGTTTTCTATCTTTTATCTCTTGTTTTATATCGTACTCATCGGCACTTTTTAATCCACTTCTTTTCTCAACAGGTATTTTCCCTTTTAGTTTTGGATTTAATCTAAAAAACTCATCCAAATCAATCTCAAAAATATCACCTTTGTTGTGTAGTTCTGCTTTTTTAGGATAGCTTATAATATAACACTCTTCAAAATTTTTATTAATTTTTCCACCATAAGATAAGATAGAGAAAACATTATATTTTTTAATTATAAAAATCATAAAAAATATTAAAAAAATATATATTGAAATATCAACTGAACTCATCTTTATCCACTCTTTTAATTTTAGTTTAAATAGTATCAAAAAACTGCTTATTAATTAATTTTTGGCTACAATCCGCTTTATTTTTAAATATTCTTCAGGGGGGCTTGATTGGTAAAAAATATCTCTATGAGTTTAGGGTTTTTACTTCTTGGTTATGTAGTAATCACTTATGAAAACTTTACTGTACTTTTAAGTGGAATTGCCATTTTTATTATTGGTATGTTCTTTATGCAAGATGGTTTCAAACAACTATCAGGAGGTCTTTTAGAAAGACTTCTACAAAAGTTTACTTATAATAGTTTTTATGCAATTGCAACTGGTCTTGTGGCAACTTCTATAGTTCAAAGTTCAACAATAACAACACTTCTTACAATATCTTTTGTGGGAGCTGAATTAATTACTTTAGTTCAAGGAATTGGAGTAATATTTGGTTCAAACCTTGGAAGTACAACAACAGCTTGGATAGTTTCAAGTTTGGGAGTTGATGTTAAAATCTCAGCTTATGCATTTCCTATGCTTGTATTTGGTGTAATTTTAAGATTTTTTAAAACAAACTCATTTAAAGGAACTGGAAATGTTCTTTTAGGACTTGGTTTTATCTTCTTAGGAATTGCATATATGAAAGATGGATTTGATGTAATTAAAGATCAAATTGATTTAGCAAGCTATGCAATGGATGGTTATGCTGGGATTTTATTATATATTTTAATAGGTCTTTTTGTAACAATTGTTATTCAATCAAGTGCAGCAACTTTGGCAATTGTTATTACAGCTTTAAATGCAGATAGTATTTCATATATAAATGCTTTATCTTTGGCAATTGGAGCAAATCTTGGTACAGTTTTAACAGCAGTTGTAGCATCTTTTACTTCCACTCAAGATGCAAAAAGAGTAGCTGGTTCGCATGTTATTTTTAACTTTGTAACAGCTTCTATTATTACTATTTTTATCTACCAATTTAAAGATTTTGTTGATTTAATTGCTCCATATTTTGGAATTAGTGATAACAACTATGGAATGAAACTTGCACTATTTCACACTCTATTTAGTTTAGTTGGTATTTTAGTTTTATCTCCTTTTATACCTTCTATAGCAAGATTTTTAGAGAGAATTCTTCCTCAAAAAGTTTCATCTGCTTCAAAACCAAAATTCTTAACTCCTATTGTTTTAGAAAGTCCAGATGCTGCTTTAGTATCTATAAAAAAAGAGATAATAAATCTTTATGAAAATTGTCAAAAAGCAATGCTTCACGCACTTAGTCTTCATACGACTGGACTTAATAAAGAGACTTTAGCAGTTCAACTAAACAAAGAGTTTACAGTAATTGATACAAATATCGATGAAATTTATCAAACAAATTTAAAATCTTTATATAGTGAAATTATAAAATACTCATCACTTGCTCAAACAAATATGTTTGATTTTCAACAAAAAGAGGCTGGAGAGCTCAAAAGAGCTGCTTCTTTAATTGTTGAAGTTTTAAAAGATACAAGAGATATTCAAAAAAATGTAAACTTCTATTTAAAAAGTAGAAATAGCTTTATTAAAGAGGAGTATAATATCTTAAGAAAAGAGCTTGCAGAGATTTTAATAGATATTGATACTCTTAAATCTTTGGAAGATGATGCAGAGCAACTAACTCAATTTGAGTTTATAAAATCTGAATTAGCACAAAATGATTTAGCAAGTAGCGAAGAGATTGATGCACTAATTAGAGAAGATAAAATCAAATCAACAATGGCAACTTCATATATGAATGATAGTGCAACTGGTTATGCTATTCAGAAAAAACTTGTTGAAGTTGCTAGTATTTTATTTTTAAATAGTGAACTTATCAAAAAAATTAGTGAGGTGAAAAATGAAACTAAGTAAAGTTGTAGATAAGGTAAAAAAGTATCTTAAAAAAGATATATTAAAAAACTCTCATGAAGAGAAAATAAGTGAGATTCTTGAAAATCTACAATTAAGAAAAGAGAAGATAAAACTTGAAATAAGTGAACTTAAAGATTATGATTTAAAAAAGAGTATAGAGCTTGAGAAGAAACTAAAAGCTATTAATATTCTTATTAAAAAGAGTGAATCTTTAATATCTAAATCATCAAAAAAGAGTGAAACTCTATCTTAAGAGTTTCGCTTTTTATCTTTCACAAAATATCCTACAAATAAAAATATAGTTGCTGGAATAATCCAAGCTAATCCTTCATTATAAAATGGTATTTCTTGCATAAACTCAAATTTAAAATATGAGTTTGAAATAAGTTCAAAAATAGAGTAAAAAATAGTTGCAAAGCTTGTAAATTTATATATATTTTGATTTGTAATATATTTATCAAAAAAAGTTAAAAAAACCAAAACAATAACTGCTGGATATACTATAAATAAAATTGGTGCAGCAAAATTTATAATATTTTCTAAACCAAAATTTGTAATAAATATTGCAAATAAAGATGTTAAAACAACCAACTGTTTATAGCTAAACTTACCATTACTTATTTTTGAAAAATACTCAGCAGTAACACTAACAAGTGCAGCTCCTGTTGTAAAACAAGCTAAAAATACAACAAATGCTAAAACAATTGATGCATTGCTTCCAAAAAGATTATATATGATTAAATTAAGTAGTTTTACTTTTTCAATATCAGATCCATATAAAGAGCTTGTAGTTGCTCCTAAATATGCTAAACCAAAATATACAAGCATAATTCCAAAAGCAGCCAAGATTGAAGCATTTGAAACAACTTTAAATGTTGTTTTATTATCACTATAACCTTTTGATTTTAAAAGCTTAACAACAATAATTCCAAAAGCTAAAGCTGCCAACATATCAAGTGTTTGATAACCTAAAATCAATCCATCAAAAAATATAGTATCATTTTTATCATTTTCTACAATATCTCCTAAAGGTGTAATTACCCCTTTTATAATAAGAATAAGCAAAGATATAAATAGCAATGGAGATAAAACCTTCCCCAAAATCTCTATCATACTACTTGGTTTTAATGTAAAAAACAGAATAAGCCCAAAATAAAAAATTGAAGTTATTATCGAATTTAGACTACTATCTCCAAAATATGGAATTATAAGCATCTCATAAGTAACAGCTCCTGTTCTTGGTAGTGCAATCAATGGTCCTATGCACAATATTACTATTGCCATTAAAATCTTACCATTTATTTTTCCAAGTTTTGAAGTAAGATTATCAACATTTCCACCTGCTTTTAATAAAGCAAACATAGCAATAGTAGCAAATCCAATATCAGCTAAAAAGTATGCAAAAAATGATATTTTCCAATCACTTGCACTAATTAATCCTAAGTATGGAGGAAAAATAACATTTCCAGCTCCAAAGTACATAGAAAATATTGCAAATCCTAGAATTAAACTATCTTTATAAACACTATTTTGCTTCATCATATTTAACTTATCTCAAAAAAGTTGTAATTTTGTCTTAGAGCTTCATAAGTTATTATTGATACACTATTTGCAAGATTTAAGCTTCTTGCCCTATTTGTCATTGGAATTGTAACCAAACTATTTTCTGCTTTTTTTAATATCTCTTCTGGAAGTCCAGCATCCTCTCTTCCAAAATAGAAATAATCCCCTACTTCAAATTTTTCCTCAAAGTATAATCTCTTTGTCTTTGTTGTTGCTAAAAAGTGTCTTGATGAGAGAGGGTTTTTTTGCCAAAAATCATCAATATTTTCATACTCAAAAACATCCAAATCAAACCAATAATCAAGCCCTGCTCGTCTTAGCTCTTTTTCTGTAATATCTTTAAACCCATAAGGTTTTATTAGATGTAGTTTACAATTTAAAGCAAAGGCTAATCTTCCAATAGTTCCAACATTTCCAGGAATTCTTGGCTCATGAAGTACAATATTGAACATTATAAAATCACCGTTTTATTTTTAAATACAAAAACTCTATCCTCTAAAAGAAGTTCAAAGGCATTTGAAAGTACTACTTTTTCAACATCTCTTCCAGCATTTCTCATATCTTCCCAAGAGTAAGTGTGATCTACTCTTACAACATCTTGATAAATAATTGGTCCCTCATCTAAATCATTTGTTACAAAGTGAGCTGTTGCACCAATAATTTTAACTCCTCTATCAAAGGCTTGTTTATATGGATTTGCACCTATAAATGCTGGTAAAAATGAGTGGTGGATATTTAAAACTTTACCTTTGTACTTTTCAACAAAATTTGGTGTTAAAATTCTCATATATTTTGCTAAAACTATAAGTTCTGGATTAAACTCATCTATTTTTGCTTTTAAAAGCTCTTCGTGCTGCTCTTTTGATAGATTATCTGCACTAATACAGAAAAATGGAATATCAAACTTCTCAACTAAATTTCTTAAATCTTCATGATTTGCAATTACAGCTTTTATATTTGCATTTAACTCATTTGATATATATTTTATAAGTAAATCACCTAAAACATGAGCCTCTTTTGTAGCTAGTAATACAACATCTTTTTTTGTTCTTTTATTTAAAGTTATTTGAGAACCTTGCGGTAAAACCTCTTTTAACTCTTTTAATAAAATATTTGAAGATACATTACCAGATATTAAACTTCTCATAAAGAAATTTTTTGTTTGGGGATCTACATATTCAGCATTTGTATCAATATTTAAATTATTTGCAAAAAGAACTTTTGAGATATTATAAATAAGTCCTTTTGCATCATTTGTTGCAATTTTTAATATATATTGTTCCATATTTTCCATACTATTTTAAATTTTCAAGCTCTTTTTTATAGCTTTCTACATCAAATTTTTTAACTCTTGTAATTCCTAAATTAAAGGCTTCAAGAGCAACAGCTGATGATACTTCAATAAGTAATCTTTTATCAAAAGGAGTTGGAATAATATAATCTTTTCCAAAACTCAAATCTCCAAAAATAGCTCTTACTTCATCTATTATTGGCTCTTTTGCTAAATTTGATATAGCTTTTGCTGCAGCTATTTTCATACTCATTGTAATCTTCATAGCTTGAACATCCAAAGCACCTCTAAAGATAAATGGAAATCCTAATACATTATTTACTTGATTTGCAAAATCAGATCTTCCAGTTGCAGTTATTGCTTTTGGTTTTACACTTTTTACATCATCTGGAAATAGTTCAGGAGTTGGATTTGCAAGAGTAAATACAATTGGTTCATCACACATAAGCTCTATATGTTTTAGAGTAAAAGTTTTTGGTCTTGACAACCCTAAAACCATATCAGCATCTCTAAAAGCATCTTCCATAGTCTCATAATCGCTTATAAACTCTTTTTTATATTGATTTAAATCATCTCTTGTCTCATTTAAAACACCTTTTGAATCACACATAATTAAATTTGTAATTCCAAGCTCTTTATACATTTTTGAACAAGCAATTGCAGCAGCACCTGCTCCAACAACTACTACTTTTAAATCTTCAACTCTTTTATTTAAAATTTCACAAGCATTTAAAAGTGCTGCACTTGTAATAATTGCCGTTCCGTGTTGATCATCATGCATAACAGGAATATCAAGCTCTTCAATGAGTCTCTCTTCAATAGCAAAACACTCAGGTGCTTTTATATCTTCAAGATTAATTCCACCAAAAGTTGGACTAATTGCTTTTACAACATCACAAAATCTATCAATATCATCTTCATCTACTTCAATATCAAAAGAGTCAACTTTTGCAAACTCTTTAAACAATACAGCCTTTCCTTCCATAACAGGTTTTGATGCAAGTGCTCCTATATTTCCAAGTCCTAAAACAGCAGTTCCATTTGAAATAACAGCTACAAGATTTCTTTTTGTTGTATATAAAAAAGCATCTTGAGGATTACTTTTTATCTCTTCACAAGCATAAGCAACTCCAGGAGTATATGCAAGACTTAAATCATCTCTATTCTTAAAGCTCTTTGTTGTGTAAACACCAATTTTTCCAGCTTTATCATTTTTATGATAATCAAGAGCCAACTCTTTTGTAACTTTAAAACTCATATTTCTCCCCTAATTGGTTTTTAATAAGCAAGGATAGTATCAAAAAATAGCTTAATAGTGCCGTTTATTCAATCATTATAACAGCAGCAAATCTTCCACATTTTTTATCTTCTCTATATGAAAAATAGTCAAAGCCACCACACTTTGTACAAATATCTGATACTTTTATATCTTCAACTCCTAAAGAGTTTAGTTGAGCTTTGTTTATTCCTTGTAAATCTATATTTCTTTCATTTACAAACTCCTCTCCAAAAGATTTTTCAACAATTTTTGCCATCTCAGCACTTACTTCATAACAACACTTTTGAATAGATGGACCTAAAATTGCTTTAATATCTTTTTGGTTTGAGTTAAATTTTTCAATAAAAAGTTTGGCTGTTTTTTTTGCTATTTGCATAAATGTTGAGTTTCTTCCTGCATGAATAGCTGCAATTACACCTTTTTTTTCATCAAAAACTATTATTGGAATACAATCTGCAACCATTACCATAAGTGGAAGATTTTTTTTATTTGTAATAATTGCATCACAACTATCAATTAATTTTGGACTTTTTTCATCTACAATTACAATATTATCACTATGTATTTGATTCATATATACTAAATTTTCATTTTTATATGAGTATTTTTTTGCTAAATTTTCTCTATTTTTTTCTACATTTTTTATATCATCATCAACATGAAATGCTAAGTTTCCATCACTTTTATTACTAAAAAAATATCTTATGCTCATTTTGCTCTCTTAATTCACTTTTAGTTATAATCTTGCCTAAAATTAGTTTAAGGATAAGATTTGAGCAAATTTGATGATAGAGCTAAAGATTGGGATAAAAAGCAAACAACACTTGATAGAACAGAAGCTTGTATAGAAAATATTAGAAAAAATGTAGATTTAAAAAATGTAAAAAATATTTTAGAGTATGGTTGTGGAACTGGTCTTGTATCCTTTGCTTTAAAAAATAACTCAAATAAAGTTATTGGATTTGATAATTCAATTGGAATGGTAGAAGAGTTTAATAATAAAGCAAAAGAGAGAGCCTTGGATAATATAAAAGCATTTAAACACGACATAGAAAACGACTCTATTGAAGAAAATAGTTTTGATTTAATAGTAACTTCAATGTCACTTCACCATATAAAAAATTTAGATATATTTTTTGAAAAAGCATCTAAAGCTTTAAGAAATGGTGGAACTCTTTGTATAAATGATTTAGAGAAAGAGGATGGAACTTTTCATAAAAAATATAATAACGAAGGTGTTTATCACTTTGGATTTTCAAAAGAAGAGTTAGAAACTATATGTTCAAAGCTTGGTTTTTCTAATTTTATTTATGAGAGAGTTTTTGTTTTCAAAAGAGATTATGGAGATTTTCCACTATTTAATTTCTACGCTAAAAAGGTAAACTAATGAAAAAATTTTGTATATTTGGAAATCCTGTTATTCACTCTAAATCGCCTCAAATGCAAAATACTGGTTTTAAGCACTTAAATTTTGATGCAAACTATGAGAAGTTTTTGCTTGAAGATGGACAAAAAATAAAAGAGGAGTTTATAAAAAATGGTTTTAGTGGAGCAAATATAACTGTTCCTCATAAAGAGTTTGCATACAAAATGGCAGATGAAGTTATTGGAATAGCAAAAAAAATAGAGGCTGCAAATACTTATATTTTAGAAGATAGTAAAGTTTTAGCATACAATACTGATGCACCTGGATTTTTAAAATCTATAGAGGAGTTTAAAGATGTTAAAAAAGTTTTACTTTTAGGAGCTGGTGGAACTTCTAAAGCAATATCTCTGGCTTTACAAGATAAAAACTACGATGTTACAGTTTTAAATAGAAGTGCAAATAAACTAGATTTTTTTAAAAACAATAGTATAAAAGCCTACTCTTTTGATGATTTTAAAATTGAAAAATTTGACTTAGTTGTAAACTCAACAAGTGCAGGTTTAAAAGATGATTTGCTTCCAGCTCCTAAAGAGATTTTAGAAGATGTTTTAAAATCAAGCTCTTATGCAGTTGATTGTATCTATGGAAAAGAGACACCTTTTTTAAATTTAGCCAAAAGTTTAGGAAATGTTATTAAAGATGGTGAGGATATGCTACTGTTTCAAGGGGTTTTGGCTTTTGAACTATTTACAAAAACTAAGGCAAATGAATCATTAGTTGAAGCAATGAGAAAAGGTTTAAAAGGCTTATAGTTTGTGTTATAATCAAAGATGTTAATTTCAAATCAATCAAACTTAAATATACTTTTATCAAACAACCAAGCACTGCTAAATAAGATTTTAGATAGTAGTTTAGACAGTGAGCTAAAATCTATTTTAACAAATCAAAATAGTGGTGCTGATGTTTTAAAAATTATAAAAGAGCTATTTTTGGCACTAAAAGATGGTTCTAAATCTGAAATGAATTTAGAAAATTTATTAAAAAATTTAAATTTTTCAAAAGAGCTTGGAACTCTATCTTCAAATATCTCTACACTTTTACAAAATCTACAAAGTGATGAGAGCTTATCAAATTTAAAAACACCTTTGGAAAATTTTCTAAAAAACTTTCAAAACATAGATGATCTAAATTTAAAAGAGCAGATAAAAAATAGTGGTGTTTTTTTGGAAAACAAACTTTTAAATAGTTCAAAGTATAATTTTGATGATGATTTTAAAGCAAATTTACTAAAGCTTCAAGAGGTTTTAACAACTAAAAGCGATGCAAAATCTATTGAGAATTTAAAAATTATAAACAATCTTTTAGCTCAAGTTGAACTAAATCAGCTTGGAAGCTTAGCTTCAAACTCAAATTTTGTTTTTATTCCATTTTTTTGGGATATGCTTGAAGATGGTTTTATTCAGATGAAACAAAAAGAGAAAGAGAAGTTTTTTTGTCAGATTAATCTAAATCTAAAAGATTTTGGAAAAGTTGATTTGATGCTATTTTTATATGATAAAAATAAGCTTGATTTGACAATTTATGCACAAAGAGAGTATTTTAAAGTTGCTATTAAAGAGAATTTACAAACACTAAAAAAAGCTTTGAATAGTGTAGAGTTAATAGCTGTAAATGTAAAACTTCTTGATATGAAAGATGATAAAAAAGAGGATAATTTAGAGCAAAAGTATCAAAATTTTTATGAAGAGAGTATATTTTCAAATAGTATTGATATAAAGGCATAAAATTGCAAGATAATCAAAAAATTAAAAAAGCCGTTGCCTTAGAGTATGAACAAGGGGTAAATAGTGCTCCAAAAGTTACAGCAAAAGCAAAGGGTGAAGGTGCAAAAAATATAATAAAAGTTGCGCAAGAGAACAATATTCCTATAAAAAAAGATGAGGATTTGGTTGAACTTTTAAGTCAAATTGATATAGACAAAGAGATTCCAGCTTCTATGTACAAAGCTGTTGCTGAAATTTTTGCATTTATATATGATTTATCAAATAAAAATAAGGATAAAAGATGATTTTAAAAAAGATTTTAATAGAGGATCAAAAAGAGTTATATAGGCACAAAAACTATCTTTTAAGCCTTGGATTAAAGTTTGATAGCGTAAATAAAATATACTCAAATAGTGAAGAGCTGGATTTTAATATTGAGTTTGAATTAGTAGAGTTTTTAAATAATAATAGTTTTGTTTATAAATTTATTGAAGAGAAAATTGTAGATTTTAAAAAACAAATTAGTGCAAAATATGAATCTTTTCAAATTGATGATAAAAATATATTTATTCAAGAGAGAAAAACAAATCAAAAACTCTATCTTATAAATATAGAGAAAAATAGATTAGCAATAATTGATTTGAAAAAAGCTATTTTAAAAACTTATAAACTCTCAAAAGATAGTTTAGAAAGTAGCTCATCTTTGGCTATTTTAACTTTAGAAACACTAGCAAGTAACCAAGAAGATTTTGCTGAACTTTTCTCTATTTTTGCAATTTTACAAAATCAAAGTAGCGAAGAACTTCTATATTTAGACAAACTTAAAAAGTTTAAATATTTTTGTATTGCAAAAATTAAAGAGAAACAACAAGATATGTTTTTGTGCAACTGCGTAACTGGATTTTTCCCTGAAACTAAATTTTATATAAAAGGAAATAGAGTCTTTTCAGATTATACAAACTACTTTTTAACTTATGAACAAGAGATTAAAATATGGAAATATCTATATGAAAATAAAAAATTAGTAGGAGTTTTTAAAGAACCAACTTTAAATGAGCTATTTATTGGAAGAAAAATTTATACAATTGATGAGTATGGAAACAAAGTTAAAAGATTAATAAAATTTGCAAAAGAGATAGAAAAAGATAAAATTGAGATTACTTTAAGTGATGGAATTCATTCAAAAAAGTTAGCAAACTTATTTTTTAAAGATGATTTATTAAAAAGAGTTATTGAGGCTAGAGATTAGCCTATAACTTAAAAACTTCTTTCTAAAACTATTTTACAAAGAGGGTGTTTAACTCTCTTTTTATTCTCTTTATCATACCAAAGCACCATATACTCAAGTAAACAAGATTTTAGTTTATACCCATTATCAAATTTTTCAGATATGAGTTTATTAAATTTTTTTGAAAAAACTGCAATAATTTTATTATTGTACGTTAAACAATATTCACTATTTTTTTTACCAATCTCTAATTCTACTTGTGCAAACAGATTGTCTACTTTAGAATATTTTGTAAAATCATACCCAAGTTTTATATCAGATAGTGACATAATATGAGTAAATCTTTTACTACTATTTATATACTCTTTATCATCATAAATATAATTTACAAAATCTTTTACTTCATCTCTTGTTTTTTCTGTTTTTAATATATTTAATTCACTTTTTGCTCTGGTCATTCCTACATATAAAACCCTTTTATCTAAATCAATATTTTTAAAACCATTTGCTATTAAATATACCTTATCAAACTCTAAGCCTTTTGATTTATGAATTGTGGATACTATAATATTTCTTTTAAATTTTAAAAAATCCTCTAGTTTTAACTCTTCTAAATATGCTATCCATGAACCAATATTATAATCTTCTGCAAAATCGTTTAAAAATCTATCAACAATCTGAAAAACTAATCCTAAATTATTAGAGTTGCTAAACCTCTGTTTTAATATATTTAAACTTTTTTCAAAATGAAGCTCTTTAAAACTAAATTTATCTTCTAAAAATGTTTGTAGTACCTCATCAAAAAACACAATTTCTTCAATATTTTTTAGTTTAAATTTATCTCTATCTATTATATATCTTGCTTCTATATTATTCTCTTGAAAAAGAGAATAAATATTAATTACATCTTCATTTGTTTTGGCTAATACTGCAATAGTTTGATTTTTATCTTCTAATTTAATCATATTTAACAAAGGAAGTTCTAAATTAGTAGTTTTAAATCTAAATAGATTAACTAAGCCTTTATCTTTACTATGAGCATATAATTGATTAATTTTATATCTATTTGATATTTGTGTTGAAAAACTATTTGTATATTTAACTATATTTTGTTTACTTCTAAAATTACATAAAAGTTCATACTGTTTATATGATGTATCATCTTCTATATCTCTAAATTCTTCTTTAAATTTATCTATAAACTCTACTTTTGAACCATTAAACTCCATTATACATTGATCATCATCTCCAACTGCTATTACTTTCATATCATCATTTGATTTATAAATAGCCTTTATAAATTCAAAACTCTCTTCATTTATATCTTGATATTCATCTAATACTAATACAGCAATATGAGGAAGTAATATTTTTCCTTCATTTATACTTTTAGTAGCCTCTTTGATTGACTCTTTTAATATCTCTTCGCTTCCATTTACAACTCTAGCTATCAATTTTAAAGCATAAGAGTGAAATGTCTGTATCTCTACTTCATAAGATAACATTCCCATAAGTTCATATAATCTTGATTTAAACTCCAACTTAGCTGTTTTAGAAAATGTTAACATCATAAACTGTTCTGGTTTTATATCTTCTGTTAAAATTAAAGAGGCTATTTTATGCACTAATACTTTTGTCTTACCACTTCCTGGACCAGCTAAAATCATCATTGCTTTTGTAGTCGTATCTTGGATAATAAGTTTTTGATTACTCTGCATCTGTTCAAAAATTTTATTATATCTTTTTTGTGTTATTGGTTTAGATATCTTCTCTTTTAATAACTTATATTTATCTTTAAAAAGTTCATAAGAGAGAGTAAAATAGTCTGTTAAAAATTGTTTTGCTTTATAGCTATCATCTTTTAATCTTTTTGCATATTCACCCATAATATGAATAGACTCTATTTTTGTTTGATAGTATAAATCTAATCTATTTTTATACTCATTAATTGTATATTTTCTTTTTGTTTGAGTTTTTTGCTCTTTTTTTATCTCCATTGGAGAGTAGTTTATAAATCTTCCTCTTAAAAGCTTTATTACTTCTAAATGATGAAGATATAAAAGTGTTTTATCTATCTCTTCAATTTTATATTGATTATTTAAAACATCTTTTAACTCTTGTAAAGAGAAAAATATCTCATTTTTATTTTTTTCAAACTCTATACTTTTATAAAAATATTTTAAAATATCATCTGAAATTTTATGATACTTATTTATTTTCAAATATATACCTTCTTTGTTTAAAAATTCAAAATGCCATAGATCTTGCTCTCTATTTAATCTTTTAAATATAAAATGTGATTTATCTACCCAAGTTTTAATAATAGATTTAATTAGAGGTGTACTATTATTATCTATTTTATTATTTACAAATAAAAGCTCATTTAAATCTCTAATTAATACTCTATTACTAAATAAAGAGTCTAAATGTTGAAATATTAGTAACTCTATCTCTTTTATATTTTTAAATATCTGTAAACTATTTTTAAATATCTCTAAACTTAAATCTTTACTCTCACCCAATAATCCAAACTCTTTTAATCGATTAATTGCTACTATTAATGTTGTTTTATCATAACCTAAAAGATATGCAAGTTCATCAACTTGAACAGCCTCAGGTTTTCCTCTACCCAATATATTTTGCATAACTAAAATTAGCTTCTGTTTATCATCTTCACTATAATTTGACTTCTCTAGCTTATCATGTAATTTTTCCATACTCTTTGAAGCAATAGAATCTGCAAAAAAACTTGTTTTATTTCTTCCTCTATTTATATAACCTTCTCTTTCTAACTCAAGTAAAACTGTTTTTACTTTTGTTCTATAGTCCTCTTTATTATCTTCAACATCCCAACCAGCTTCTTTAGCTAATTCAAATGAAGTTTTATATAAAACTTCACCTTTTGATTTTTTTATTACCATAAAAATTGAGTTTATTTCACTTGCAGTTAATTTAGTTCTAGTTAATGTAGAAAAGTGTTTATCTAAATCATTTTCATCAAATAGTATTGGACAAGTTGCATTTAATTTTTCATCTCTTGCACCTCTTCCAGCCTCTTGTGAATAGTTTTCAAGACTATCTGAAATTTCATAATGAATTACATTTGTAATATTTGGCTTATCTACACCCATACCAAAAGCTGTTGTTGCTACAATCACATCTATTTCATTATCTATGTACTCTTTTAAAATTTTCATTTTTTCTTGAGAATCTATTTTAGAGTGAAATGATTTTACAACTTTACCTGTATCAATTGCTAATTTTTTTGCAGTATCATCACATTTTGAAGTAGATGTAGGAATATATACCAAAGTTGAACCATTATGTGATTTGATTAAATTAAGTAACTCATTATATTTATTCTCACTATTTGTAGAAATTGATTTATATTGAAGATTTTTTCTCTCTGGAACAGCTAAATATTTTGATAGTTCAATATTTAATCCAGTGTAGAAATAATCTTCAATATCTTTTATTACACTAGGTTTTGCAGTTGCAGTAAAACAAGATATTGGAATATTTTTTTGATAAGGCTTCTCTTTTAATAAATCCTTTATAAATTCACATATATAGTAATAATCTTGTCTAAAATCATTTCCCCAAGTAGATAAACAGTGTGCTTCATCTATTACAAATCTCTCTATTAATCTATTTTTTAGAATTTTAAATATAGTATTTGATCTTAATGACTCTGGAGCAATATACAAAATATCTGCTTCACCATTAATAACTTTTTCAACTGCTTCATTTCTTTCCAAAGGACTCATAAAACCACTTATTGCCACAGCTTTATAGTTTGCAACTTTTTGCTGAAAAGATTTTATATGATCTTCAATCAAAGCTTGCAAAGGAGAAATTACAACTGTTAAACTTTTATATGCACCAGACTTTATAACAGCTGGAAGCCAAAAACAAAATGTTTTACCTCCACCTGTTGGCAAAATTGCCAAGAATGATTCATTATTTAAAGAAGCTTCAATAATCTGTTTTTGTGAAACTGATTGACTATCTAATAAATTTGCATTTAATCTAGGAAATTCTCTAAAACTAGATATTCCAAATATCTCTTTTGAGTAATCCAAAAGTCTATTTATAGAGTTTTTGCTTGAATAACATAATTTTTTTTGTATCTCAACAATATTTGGATATGAAAATAAAATTTTTGGTGGATGAGATTTTATCTCAATATATGGTGTAATTAAAGCAATAATGTAAGCTAACTCAAATTTATTATTAGTAAGTAACTCTTTTAAGTATTCAAAATCAACAATCGTTTTAGAATGTTCTTCTCTTATTAATAAGAATAATCTATCTGAATCTATAAGGTCTAAACTATTATCAATTTGTATATACTCAAAAAAACCTTTGAAATATAAATTATCATGCAAAAGAGAAAAAAATATATTTTTTGTATTATTTGGAAGTGTATGAAATCTCTCTAATATTTTATTAAATAGTATAGTAGTGATTTTAGAATCTTCTACTGGATTATTTTCAAAATTATCTTCACTCTTATAATCTTTAGGTAAGCTATGTAATGTTTTTTCACTAAAAAACAACAAAGATAGTGGTAAAGTATCTATAATATTATAAAAATTTTCTAAATTATTTAATGTTGTATTTTTTAATAGTTGTAAATCATAATCTATAAAGTTGTGTCCAGCTATAAAATTTGATTTTGTAGCAGATAAAAAATCAATAACTTCTTTAAGTGATGAAGTTTTTAATTCTAAATCTTTAAACACAAGACCCATTTCTCGTATTTTTTTACTATTTATATCAGCCTCAATATCAAAAAAAATCATAATTTTTCCAATTTAATTATTTATGAAATTTTGTCTTTTAAGGAGAATAAATATAATAAATTTTAATAAAGTATAAAACTTTTACCCCTTAACCGTTTTATCAAAATTAATTTACGATTATTATACTTTAATTTACTTTATTATAGATTTTATGTAATCTTATTTTGTGAAATATAATTAATATTGTTTAAAAGTTTTATGATGGCGACCCCAGCATGATTCGAACACGCGTCATTAGGAGGAAATCTTTATGTCTTATATATTCATTTATTTACAATTTTAAATACATAGTCCTATTTATAAGAGTTTTAAGTTTTTATATATTAGTATTCACTCTATATATTTACAAATATTTACACTAATATTTGACACCTAAAAGGACACCATTGGCAATACCAAAAACTACAAAAACAATTTATCCAGGAATAAGATTTTATCAAGATAGTATTAAAGGTAAAGTATTTGTTGCTACTTTTACAATCAATAGCAAGAAGTATAGAAAAATTATTGGCTATGAGAATGATGAATTTAAAACAAATGCAAAAATTGCATTTTTAAAAAAAGAAGAGTTAAAAAATGATATTTTAAATAACAACTATATAAAAAAAGATTTAACTTTTAAAGAGCTATTTAAAATATATATAGAACATTTAGAAAATTCTAAATCAGTATCTAGTAGAACAATTTTAACAAAACAAAGCAATTATAAAACTCATTTTAAACCTGTGTTTGATAATTTATATATTAATAATATACAAGCTTTTCAGATTCAAAATTTAGCTAATACTTTATTAAAATCAAAAGCTCCAAAAACTGTTGATAATTTATTAGCTGACCTATCTGCTATTTTTAAATATGCCATGAAAAATAAATATATAACTAATAATCCAGTTTTATTAGTAGATAAACCAAAATATGACAATTTAAGAGATTATCCATTAAACATAGATGAATCAAAAAGATTATTTAGAGCTATTATAGATTTTAAAGAACCATTATACAAAGAGATATTTACATTTTTACTTCATGGTAGAAGAAAAGATGAAGTTCTTAGTTTAACTTGGGATATGATTGATTTAGAGAAAAGAGTTTATTACATTGGATTTGAGATTAACAAAGCTAAAAAAAATATGAGTTATGAGATTACAGATGAACTGTATGAAATTTTATCAAATAAAGAAGATAAAACTGGTTATGTTTTTAAATCTTTAGTAACTGGAGATAAAGTTAAAAATCTAAGATGGGCTTGGAAAAGAATATTGGAAGCTGCTGAAATTACAAAACCTATAAGAATACATGATTTAAGACATTTAATTGGTGAAATATCATTAAATGAAACAGATAATAGTATGGAAGTAGTTGCTGCTATTTTAGGACATAGTTCTACTCGCCCTACTCGTAGATATGCAAAAGTTCAACAAAAAGTAGCAGCTCAAGGATTGAAAAAAGTTTTTGATACTTTGAAGTAAAATTCTATTAACTATAAATGATAAAATAATAGCAATTAGTATAATATATTTTCATTTTTACATATCAATTGATATAATAGTATCAATTATAATAAATATTTAAGGAATTTAATATATGAGTATTAATAAATATAATCCAATGTTGTTATCTACTATTAATAGTTCTATTGGTGATAAAAAATTACATTTTACAGTTGAAAAACTTCTAAGCTTATTTAATAAAGAATATAATGCATTTACAGAACTAGAAAAATATGCCATTGAAATTATTCAAACGGAAGCAACAATCCAGGAAATAAATAATTTCAAAAAAAATTTTAAGATAAATTCTGAAAATATTGATTATTTATTATCGTGCCAACCTTACTAGAAGTTAAAAATTTAATATTTGCGTATAATTTCTTTATATAGATTAATCGCTTCTAATTTAACATATAAATTATTTGATAAAAACTTTACATATATTTCTTCTTTTAAAAATAATTCCATTGTTAATGTATTTTTATAGTAATTAAATACTATATCTTTTGCATATTTAAAAAATATTTCTTCAATATCTTTATATTTAATAATATAATTCATATCAAAAAATACAATTTGTTTATTAATACAAAAAAGTTCTTCATTTATTTTTCCTAATTTACAACATTTATCATATTCCAATTTATTTTTAAAATGATATAAAAATTTAACTTCTTCTTTTCCTGAAATACTTTTAAATAATTGAAATATATCTAGTTTTTCATAATTTTTTTTATTTAAATTATTAAATAAAAAAAATATGTTATTATGAAAATAAAACCTATCAGTTAATTTAACAGCTATTGTAAAAAGTTTATATAATGATACAATACAAACCATTCCTATATTAGGAATACAATTTAATACTAAAATATGTCTTTCCTTATTTAAATCCACTATGTCTTCAAACATTTTCATCAAATCTTTACTTAAGATACCATCTCCTATAAAAAATTTATCAATTTTTTCATAGTCAATTTTATGTCCTTTGCATATATTGTATAAATTTCTTGATATTTCTACAGCTATTTCATCACTAAAATAATCTTTAATTGTATCTACTGCAAACTCATAAGCAATTTTTAGTAAAGCAATTTTAAAGTCTATAGTATTAAAAGTTCTTTCCATTTTAATTAAAGGTTGAAAACTTATAATTTCATTTGTTTGTTCAGCTAATATTTTATCAATATCAAACCCAATATTTTTTCTTTTTTTAATATCAGATAGTATTTTTTTTAGTTTATTCTTATCTGCATAATCTAGTTGTATTTTAATATTTGTTCCATTTGAAATATCTTCTGTACATACCTTTGGAATTAGATATGTATTCAGTTTACCTTCAGAATTTAGATTTATTCTAACCTTTGTATCCTCATGATCCATTAGTATATGAGTACCTTCAAATGGATTTGGTATATTACCCTTTTTACCTCTTATTTTTAATTCATATCTTAATAAATCAGCTAAATAATGATTTACTAACTTGTTATCTACATTATTACCTAATCCTGAATTACATTCTTTGCAAACAGAAAAAATGTGATAATACCCACCTATAGAATCTGGTATTACATGTTCATCTGAAAACTTATTGCCATTTTTAAATTCATTTTCATCTATTCTACATATTATACATTTCATTTATTCTCATTATTTATTTCTATTATTTATAATAACTAAAATAATACAATTTAATATTATAAAATCATATTTATTTTAAAATTAAAATGTAGCTGTTACTTTTATATGAAACTTTGTAATTGTAACTCTGTATTTGTAGCAAAAAGATTTTTCTAGCTATCTTCATATAATGCTTTCGACTGCTAAGTGGTATAAATTTTTTATACCTCCCCATATTTTTTATTTATTTCACCCAGTATAAATTTTTTATACCACCTAGTATAATTTATTTATTTTGACTAGTATAAATTTTTTATACCACCCAATATAAAATTTTTATACTTCTTTTTTTAATTTCCAAATTCTTCTAATATTCCGTTTATATAGTACGATATAAAGGGAATATATGAAGAAAAATAAATCTAAAGAAAATCCAAATAACTATGTATTAGTAGTGGGACTAGAGGAATACAATATTAATTACAATATTGGAATAGCTAAAATAAAAGAAATTGCTAAAGAAGTTGGAATTGATAATTTTAAAGCAGAAAAAAAACAACTTTATTTTTATAAAGTTTTTGAAGAATTTAAAGACAAATTTCAAACAAAATTTATTTCGGTGGAAGAATATGAAAAAACTTACAAAACAGAACTTATGCAAGAGATATATTCTGTACCTTCAATTTATTTTGTAATAAATCATAAAGTAAATTTTTCTTTTATCAATTGCCACACTGAGAATTTACTAAGAAAAGAATGTAATTACTTTGCTTCAAAAATATTAAAAGATAGTTATAGATATGCAAAAAGATAAATCTACAACTTTAGAATATTATGAATACTTTCAAGAGATATATAATATTTTTAATAAAGAACTTTTTTCAAATGAGCTTCCAAATTGTATTATTACTATCACAAGGCAAAAAAGAGTAATGGGATATTTTAGTCCAAATAGATGGATTAATAGTAAAGGTAAACAAAATCACGAATTAGCATTAAATCCTTCATATTTCTCAAGCTCTAACTTTATAGAAATATTTCAAACAATTGTTCATGAAATGGTTCATCTTTGGCAATATGAATTTGGTACTCCTTCACAAAGAAGTTATCACAATAAAGAGTGGGCTGACAAAATGGAAAGCTTAGGATTAGTTCCTAGTTCAACTGGAGTTCCTGGTGGAAAAAAAACTGGTCAAAAGATGAATGATTATCCTCTAAAAAATGGAATATTTGAAAAAGTATGTATTGATATTTTTAAACAAGGACTATTTTTAAAGTGGTTTGATAGATATTCAAATAAATCTACTTTTATAATAAATGATGAAGAGCTTGATGAAGAAGATATAAAAGAGATGATTGATACGAACAATGAAGAAGAGATATTAACATCTTTATATACAACTATTGGAGATATCGTAAAGGATACTTTACATATTGAAGAAGTTGCCCTGGAAGAGAGTAAAAATAAAAGTAAATATTGTTGCGAATGTGGTTGTAGTGTTTGGGGTAAAAAGAATTTAGATATTACTTGTAATTTGTGTGGAAGTGATTTTGAGTATATTGAAAATATTAATTAATGTTTATAAATGTTTTTAAGTATTAATTAATATTAAATAAAGTAATATTTTAACAAGTATTAATTAATATTAATAAATGCTAATTAATACTAAATAATATTAAAAGGAGTAAATATGAAATTTGGGAAATATGTATTTGAAAGTTTAGAAGAGTTCCAACAAGTTCAAAATTTGGCGATGGCGAACAATGTTAGAACTATGAAAGAATTTACAGAATTCTTAAGAGCAAACTATAGCCAAAAATTGATTAAAAATTAAAAGGAGAAATAAATGGATTTTAAAAAATTTACATTTAGAGTTAGCTTTAAATTGCCGTATTCACATATCATTTCAATTACTACAATTGAAGCGAATGAAATTGATGAAGCAAGAGCAAAATGTTTTAAGAAATTTTCAAATAGAACAATAAATAAAATTGAAGTTCTAAAAATAGATTAAGGAGCTAAAATGAAACTAATTACACTAGCAAATTTAAGAAGTGGTGGTAAAAGTTCTATTGCAAGACTTTTAGCAGAGAAGTTAAATTCAACTATTTTGAATTTTGATAAAAAAAGAGATAGCGAAGCATATAATGCTATCTCAACTATTAATATTCCAGAAAATAAAACTATACAAAGAGAAGAAAATAGTTTAATTTTAAGAGATAGTAAGACTGAGCAAACAATTACGACAAAATCTGATTACTTGATTTGTGATTTGGGTGGTTATTTTGATGAGAGATTACTTGATCTAAAAAGTGATTTTTATATCATTCCATCTTTTGATGATTATGAGAGTATTAGTGAGAGTATGAGAACAGCTCATCTAATATTAAAGAGTAATATTAAAGCTAAGATAATATTTGTTTTAAATGGTGCATTTATAACAGATAAAAATATAAAAGAAGAGAAGATAAAAGAGTTTAATGAGCATATTGAAGTAAATGGATTTATTAGATTTCCTCTTTTATATCTTCCAAAAACAAATTTAATGAGAAGATTAGTTGATGAAGCTGCAAAACAAAAAGAGTTGAAAAATAAGTTTGAGCAAGAGATTAAATATATTAATATAGATAAGTTCCTGGAAGAACTGATTTGTAATTTTAGAAATGAGCAAATATGAAAAATGAATATATTGCTATATCTACTATAATATTTTTAAATTTTTGTATTAGCTGCTTTTTTGTATATCTATTTTTTAAAAAAAATATAGATTAAGTTAGTATTTAATAATATTATATAGTATAATTAAATATTAATTAATATAAAGGAGTTAAATTGGCAAAGAGAAATATTGAACCAGTTAAAATAGATGATTTAAATATATCTATTGAAACAAAAGAGCTAGAAGAATCTAGTTCTAAAGGAAGACCAAAAAAGTTTACAAAGAAGTTAAATACTCCAGTTAATATTTATCTTTCACAAGGTCAGTTAGCTGCAATAGATGAAAAGATAAAAGAGATTGGTTTTTCTGTAAGACAAGATTATTTTAGGAAGCTTTTAAGAGCTGATATTCCTAATTTTGATGAATTGTAAGAGATATTAAATAAATACATAGAGGAGCAAAAATGAAAAAACAAATACTTAGTGCAACTATTTTAGCATTAATTTTATTAGGTTGTAGTGATCCAAAAGCAGCTACTAAAGAGAATTTTGAACCAGTTATTAATAAGTATTTATCTGAAAATAAGGATATTTTTTCTTGTTCATATTTAGGGAATAATTTTCCTTTTGTAGATAATACTGGTCTAAGAAAAAAACATTTACAAAAATATGTAGATTTAGGCTTAATTACAGAAGAAACTGAAGTAAAAATGCATAAAGGTGCTTTTATGGGGCAAGACATAAAAGTTGAAATCAATACATATGATTTAACAGAACTTGGAAAAGAGCATTATAAAAATGAACAATTTTGTTTTGGTGAGCCTAAGGTTAAACAAATTATTGGATTTACTGAACCAGTTGATTTTGTGGGACAAAAAGTTACTGAAGTTGATTATGAATTAAAACTTGAAAACTTACCAAATTGGTATAAAATAGATACAACAAAAAATAAAAAAATTGTTTTAAAGCTTTCT
The DNA here is from genome assembly GCF_003544835.1 of Aliarcobacter skirrowii CCUG 10374. Taxonomy (NCBI): domain Bacteria; kingdom Pseudomonadati; phylum Campylobacterota; class Epsilonproteobacteria; order Campylobacterales; family Arcobacteraceae; genus Aliarcobacter; species Aliarcobacter skirrowii. The sequence goes on from NZ_CP032099.1 coordinate 1,228,437, forward strand.
GATGATGGTTGGGTAATTTTAAAATAGTCCAATTATTAAGCAGAATAGGAAGATTAGAATGAAATTATCAAAAATAAAATATGGAATAAAAATTTTAATTGATGAAAAAAAAATTAAAAATAATAAGTTAAAATATATTTCAGAACAACTTGATAACCTTGCAAAAAGTTTACAAATGTTAAAAGTTGATAAATATTACTATGCTTGTTTAATGGACTTAGATTATATTAAATTTATTAATGGGCTAGAAAAAAATAACTGGTTTGGTCTAAACTTTGAATATATTAAAATAGAAAATATATTAAAAATATCTTTACAAGAATTTTATAAAGATGAATATCGTAATGACTTGAGAGTTATTTTAGAAAATTGGATAAGTAATGGAGAAAAACCATTTATTATTAAAGAAAATAAAGAAATCCCAATAATTATTGAAGCTTATAATGAAATATTTAATTTAGAAAACTTAAGAGTGATATTTTCTAATTTTTTAATAGATGATATTAAATTACCATTCAAAGAAGGAATAATTAAATTAATAAATGAAGATAATAACTTTATTGAAATTTATTTTCATGAAATCAATAACATATTAACTTTTTCAAGCAAAAGTTTTTTAAAAGATGTTTTGCTTGATATATCCTCTAAAGAAAGAATTGGTGATATATTAGTAAGACAAAACATTGATAATGTATCTTATGAAACTATATTAAATTGTTTTTCAATTTTTCAATATATAATAAGGTTTCATAATAATGAAGATAAAATAGAAGAGATTAAACAGTTAAATTTACTTAAAATTAAAAAAGAAATAAGAGGATTTAACTGTACTTTCATTGTTAGAGGACACTGGAGAAATTATAATAGTGAATTAATATGGATTAACCCTTTTTTTAAAGGAAAAGGTAAAATCAAATCAAAAATTCATAAAATACAAAAAGATTTAATCAATAAAGATACTCTAAAAGCTATGCAAGAAGCTAAAGAGTTTAAGGGTAATCAATCCTTTTAGAGTTACTTGCTTTACAAACATATAGTGGTATTTTTTAACTGCCAAAGGAGGAATTAATTCAAAGTAACCCCAAAAGGGGCAAGGCTTAGTAAGCCTTGATTATTATTATAAAAAATAGTATAATTACAATGAAAATAATTCGAGACAAATATCTCACCTCTTTTCGAGAGGTAGAATTTTTGCCAGAGGTTGCAGCCTTTGGCAAAACCTCACAAAAAATTATATCCAAATCCAATTTATTTTAGAAAAACAAAATTTATTAAAACTCTATGTCAATTCTATTCCTTTAGATAGAACTTTATCAATCTTTTTAAGCTGCTCTTTTATCACAACAGAGCTTTTTGCTCTATCAAATATTCCAAGTTCTTTATTAATCACTTTTAAGCTTTTTTCTAATGTATATTTGTAGTTTTCCAATGTAGTATTTAAACTTTTTTTATCTTCTTTTAATTCATTTTTTAAAAATACTTTTTTAAATTCTTCATAGTCAATATTAAAATTGTTTTGTTTTTTACACTCCTTTACATAGGCATCATCAAGTTTTTTGGGATTATCACTAAAGTTTTTTAAACCTTCATTGATATATTTATTTTCAAATTCAACATCTTTGTTTTTTTGAATCAATAAAGAATTATCAAGTATAACTTCTGCATCTTTTGATAGTTTTGCTATGTTTTCTATAAAATCTTTTTTTAGATTTTTTAATATTTTTTTATGATCAATCTTTTCAATAATAGATACTTTACTTTTATCAACTTCATCAAAAGATTTTTCAATAGCATTTGCTTGAGATAATAAACTTGTTAATCCAGCTTGAGCTTGTAGCATCTTACTACTTGTAGATTTAACTGTAAAATATCCTATCTCACTATTTTCTAAAGCTTTTAAATGTTTTAAGTTATATAGATTTAAGTCATCCTCTTTTATAAGATTTAAATCTTTTTCTTTAAAAAAATCACTTTTTTCAAGTGTAAAAGCTTTTATATTTTTAATATTATTAGTTATATTGATTTCTTGTTCACCAGGTATGATAAGTTTAAAATCTTTTTTATAGATATTATTCTTCTCAAAATCTACAAAATCAATTTTTACAGTTTTATCACTTATTTGCGTATCTTTAAAATTTTTAAATTTCTCTGGAATCATTCCATATTTTGATAATCTTCCAGTTGTAATATTACCTTTTTCAAATGATTTAGTTAATTCATTTTTTGCAAGTTCTGGAAATTTTTTTAATAATTCATTAAATTCTTTTAGCAGCTCTATATTGTTTTTTAAATCTATTTTTTTATTTGTAAAATCATCTTTTGATATATTTTTAAATTGTGTAGGTTTTATTCCTATTAGTTCTAGCTTTTCAAAGCTAATCTCTTGTTTATTTATGGCTTCAGTTAATATATTTTTTGAAAAATCTGGAAATGATTTTGTAAATTCTTCAAACTCTTTTTTCATATCTTGAGAGCTAGAAAAATCAAAAACTTTATATGAAATCTCTTTTGTATATTTTTCTAAATTATTTGTATCTACTCCTAAAAACTTTGCATCATTTATAGATAGATTTGGATTTGTTTTATTTATATACCTTTTAATCTCTTCTAATTTTTGTAGTATTTTATCATCTTGTGTTAATTTCTCTTTTTCATTTATTTTTTGTCTAAATTTTTCTGCGTTTTTCTCAATTGTTATAGCTTTATTAAAATCAAATATTTCACCTGGTGCAATTTCAATATCTTTTTTATCTTCTACTTCAAAATCAATTTCCACTTTATCAAATGGATGTTCAAATTTAACTGTCTCTATATCTATTTTTTTTGTATTTGATATTGGTAACTCTTCACCAAATTCAGAAGATATAATATATTCTTTATCTCTAAGCTCTATTTCAAAATCAATTTTGTTTTTTATAATATCCATTTCATCAAAGTTTTGTGAATGTATATCTATAGCATTTTCATAATATGATTTTAAAGCCAATCTATCAAACTCATCTAAAGAGTTTAATAATTTATTTGCACTTACAAATTGTCCCGTATCTAATAGATGTTTAATATTATTGAAGTTCTCTAATTTTTCTTTATTTTCATTAAATTCTATTTTAAATTCATCGCAAAGCTTCTCAAAATTATCAAGAGACTTAAAATATGATTCAAGTTCATGTTCATTTTCTGGCATCTCTTTTTGTAAAGCATACTCTGTTTTTAATTTATCTATATAAATATTTACAAACTCTTTTTGATAGTCTTTATTTTGAACTTCAATAATCAATTTAAGAGATTCTAAATCATAGCTTTCTCTATTCTCTCCTAATTTTTCCCAAAGAGAAATATTTACCTCTCTTGGTGAAATATTTAAAATTTCTCCATAAGCTTTTACTGTAATAGAGCTATCAACTTTATATAAGTTTTGTAATTCATCAAAGCTATTTAGATCTTTATTTTCTATAGCTTTTTGTGAAGCTGTTGAATATTTATCAAAATATTTATCATCTTTAAGATTTTGAATATCTAAACTTTTTAATTTTATTATCTCTTGTTTATAATCAATATCTATATTTTTAGATAATTTTTCTAAATCTAACTTTTCTAAATCAATATTTTCAATTACAAATATAGATCCATCTTCTTTTTTTAGTTCAAACTTTTCAAGTTTTGGAAGATTTGAAGTATTTATTCCTAAAAATTGTGCATCTTTTATACTTAAAGATGGGAAATCACTCTCCAATCTTTTTTTGATATTTAATAGCTTTTCTTGTTGTTTATAGCAATGTGTAGCTGAAATATGATTATTTGTAAGCTCAATATCTACAGCTTGAATTAAGCTATCAATACCTTTTGAAATAGCTAATGCTTTTTTTGATTTATTTAAATATTCATTAATACCATTTTCTTTAAATTCAATATCTTTTAAATTTATATTTAATAGGTCAATATTTTCAACTATAGAGCTTTTTTCTATCTCTTCTACTACAAACTCTTTTTTTGTACTTAAATCACTAGCTAAAATTTTCTCTTTATATTTAATCTCTTTTTCATATGTTATAAGATTTGTTGTATCTATTCCTAAATATTTAGCATTTTTTACACTTAATGATGGAAAATCTGAAATAAGTTTTTCTTGAATTTTAGTAATTCTTTTTTGTAAAAAATTGTATTGGTTTTCTGATATATTCTTTTTTTGTTTATCTAATTGTTTTGTAATATTTATTAAAGTTTTCGATATCTTATTTGCTTTTTGTCTAAGAATTATTTCATCTTTTAATTTACTATTATCCTGGTTTAAATTTATATTTTTTAAATCCAATGATTTTAAATCTACCATTTCTATTTCATAGCTTTTATCAACTTCTTCATAAATATCTTTAGAAGCTTTTATATCGCTAACTAATACTTTTTCTTTATGTGATATTTTTTTAGTAAAGGTTATAAGATTTGATGTGTCTATTCCTAAAAACTCTGCATCTTTTACACTCAAAGATGGAAAATCACTCTCAAGTTTTTCTTTAATTTTTATTAGTTTCTCTTCAATTTTTAAACCAGCTTCTTTTTTTACAGATTGATATGATTCTATATTTCTTTCTAAAAGTTCAACTAAAGTCAAATTTCTTTTTTGATACTGTTCTACTTTATCAAGAGTCTTATCTTTAAAATTTTGAACCATCTGTTTAAGTTGCTCTGCTTCTTGATTTTTTCTTGCTAAATCTAGAGCTTTCATAAGCTCTCTATGTTCAATATTTAATTTTGTTTTTTCAGATATAGATATTCTAGATTTTTTAATTTGCTCTTTTACTCTCATAAGTTCCATCTGCAAATAAGCAGAATATTGTCTTATATTTTTATCTTCAAACTTCCAATCTTTTTCTTGAAGTTTTGCTTGATACCACTCTATTTTTTCTTTTATTCCTTTATAGTTTTTATCTTTATCTCCAAAAAGTCTTTTTCTAATATCTTCAAGATGTTTATTTGGATCATCTTTTCTTAGTGTTACAACTTGCTCTAAACCATTTTTTTGCATCTCTATTGCAAATTGTTCTCTAAGATGTTCTAAATCGTTTGGATTCAATTCTAGTTTTCTATTTTTCCAAACTCCTTTTTTAATTTCCATCATTATAGGTCTATTTTTTATTACTACATGAATGTGAGGATGTTGCGTATCTATATGAGCTACAAATGTATAGCTAAAACCTTTATCAAAGAATTCTCTTCTTAAAAACTCTCTAGCTACATTTTCTAATATCTCTTTGTTTTTTTCATTTGGTTCTATGTCTGCTGATAACATCATATGAGTGCTATCTCTATTTTTTCTTTTTGAATCTTCATTTATCTCATCAAAATCTTCTGCCCACTCATTTACAAGTCCAGCAATAGCATCTTTGCCTTTTATTTTTAAACCATTTTCATCTTCTAGCTCTAATTCATTCTCTTTTCCAGCTCTTGCAATATATTCTAAAGTATTTCTTGTTTCTTTTGCACCTTCTCTATATCCAATAATTTTAACAACAGATTGTGGATTTTTTGAGATTAAGGCTTTTACATAATTGTAATTGTTATATCTTAGAGTAGGTAGATCTTTTTCTTCTTTTGCTCTCCACCTGTGCTTATCAATTTCTTCAATCATTTTTGGAATCTTTATAAAGTAAAATAGCTTGACAAATTAATATCAAGCTATTTTAAGAAAGCCTTGCCAAGCTCTATAAGTTTATATGATTTGAATAAGAATGTAAATAAAAGAAAAAGCCATAAAAAAGGCTTAAAAAGTGTCTTTATTGTCTTTATTTGTAGTTATTTTATGTATTTATAGTTATTGTTTTTATTTAGCTTAAAAAACAAATTAAGAAATATAAAATATGTATATTATTTTTTATTTCAATTCAGCAAAATCGCAGCTTGGGAATAGTAAAATTCACAAAAATATGAAAAAGGTATAATAATTGGATTTTAAAATATTTTCTACATTTACAGGTGCTGGTGGTTTAGACATAGGATTTCATGGAGATTTTGATTTTTTAGGTAAATATTTTCCAAAATTACCATTTACTACAGAGTATGCACTTGAATATAATAAAGATGCTATTAATTCATTAGATAAAAATAAAAAATATTTTAAAAATACAAAATTACTACATAAAGATATTACTGAAAATATAGAGAAAGAAATTCTAAAGTATAAACCTAATGAATATGATATTTTTTTAGGAGGTTTTCCTTGCGTTACATTCTCTGTTGTTGGAAAACAAGAAGGAATAAAAAATGACAAAGATGGACAACTTTATGAAAGCTTTGCAAAATATGTAGAGCGATTACAACCAAAAGTTTTTATCGCTGAAAATGTAAAAGGAATATTATCAGCAAATAAAGGTGAAGCAGTAAAAATTATTAAAAAAAGATTTGAATTAGATGGATATAAATTAAAAATATTTTTAGTAAACTTCGCAGATTTTGGTGTTCCACAACTAAGAGAAAGAGTACTTTTTATTGGTATTAGAAATGATATAAAAACTGAATTTATTCCACCTGAATTTACACATAAAAATAATCATATTACTTCAAAAGAAGCTTTTAAAAATTTACCTAAAAATTGTGTCCATACTCAACATTTAAAAGTAAGTGAAAAGGTAGTAGAAAGATTAAAACTTATTCCTCAAGGAAAAAACTTTAAAGCTGTAGAAAATACTCCATATGCTGTAAAAGGTTTAATGTCAAATATTTATAGAAGATTACATGAAGATGAACCGGCATATACTGTTATTGCATCTGGTGGTGGTGGAACATGGGGATATCATTTTAAAGAAAATCGTCCTTTAACAAATAGGGAAAGAGCTAGATTACAAAGTTTTCCAGATGATTATAATTTTCAAGGAAGTACAACAGAAGTTAGAAGACAAATAGGAAATGCTGTTCCTCCAGTAGGTATTTATCCATTTGCACAAAGAATTACAAGCTTACTAAAAGGTGAAACTCCTCAATACAATCCAAACAATTGTATTAAAGAGTATGATGTAGAGTTAAAAAAGTTTATTTAAGCTTTTTACTAACTCAAAAAAATCTTTTAATTTTCCTGTTTCTTCATAGTAATTTTCTGCATCCATAGTAGTTTTACCATTTAATATTGCTCCCTTAGGAATTATTTGTTCATTTTTGATTATATTTACAAAATCATTATGTGTAATATACCCTGGTATATCATAGCTCCATTTGTACTCATTTATAATATTAAACAATCTTTCTTTATCAACTTCATTACTATATAACAATCCATTTTGTTTCATAACTGATTCAATATCTTCAGCAATCCTAACTAGGATAATATAATCATAATGGCTTGTTTCTGTTTTTTTTAAATTAGGTATATATTGAGCATTTGTATCCCAATCTTTAGTTTCTAGCAGAAGAAGATTTCCATAAAACTTTGTTGATTTAATTGAAAAAATTGTTTCACCTAAAGACAAATCAAAATCATCCCACTTCCCCAATCCATAAACATTAAAATCTGGTTGAGATAGTTGAAAGAAAGCTTCTTTATTTAGACTAAAAAACTCATTATAAATTGCTAGTTCAGCGAGTTTTCCTTGAAATGTATTTGTAAAAATTTGTCCATTTTTTCTTTTAAGTTCACCACCACTTCTATGAACTCTATGTTCACCTTGTCCATAACTCATCTCATAGGCAAAATCAAATACTTTTTGTACTGTATTTTCTTTAAAAGTTCTAATTTCTTTATAAGCTTTTTTATTAGTTACTGTAAACTCATTATTTTCAATTTTCATGGGTATCCTTAAATTCTTCAAATTTACCTGTAGAAGCAAAATCTATCTTATATTTAGTATCTGATATTTTAAATACTATAACTGAATCTATCCCTATCATATCAAGATATTTTCTATCTACTAAAGTTCCAACTGGTACTTTAAGTACATCTCTTAAAACCCATTTACCTAAAGCTTTATTTGGATTTGACATAAGACCTTTTTGTCCAGATTGACACATTTTTGCATTTAATATTTGTCCATCTGGTAATTCTAATTCAAATTTATCATAATTGTTATCAGGGAAAAATCCTTCAAACTTTTTATGTATCCATGCAGGAACTGGAATATATAATTCATCTTGGTTTCTATCTCGTCCACCTGCATTCCATTGATTTACACCACTTGCAACTCCTGGTTCTAAATCTTTTGAACTTGGAGCATATAAAGGTAAATAGATAAAAGGATAAGTACTTACTTCTTTTAAAATAGATGATTGTGAAACACTTAAATTTGCTAATACTTCAAATGGATTTTCTAAAATATCTACTTTTATATCTTCTAAGCTATCTTTACAAATAAATCTTTTATATAGAGTGCTTTTTGAAAGATTAAAAGAGTACTCATTTATCCCATCTTCAAATTGAATTGTATTTTTATTTCTAACAATCTTTTTAATGCCATCTATTTGAACTTTGTCCATAGGAAATTCATATATAGATATTAAATTATCACTTCTAGTTAAACAATGATATATTAAACTATCAACTCCATATCCTTCTAAACAGATATCTAATCTTTTATTTCTAGCTTGAGAAATAAAATCTATTATTTCCCTATCTGATTTATTTGCATATTCATTTCTAATCGCATTAAATTCTGCAACTTTTTGAAATGTTTTTCCATTTCCATGAAGAAAAGTTTTTAATCCAAATCCAATATTTTTTTTCTTTGCATCTATTGAAATATCAGATCTAGATAAATTTTCTGCTTCAAATCCTAAGCAAAATATATTTTCAGCAGCACGATAGTACAAATAAGGTGCTAAACTATCTGAAAATAGTCTTGATAAAGAGCCTGTTAGTTTCAAATATTCTATATATTTAGCTTTTAATTCTTCATCTTCAATATTATAAAACAAAATCATCCTTTTAAAATGGAGATACCATTTCTGCAAATTTAATTAAAATAATGTAATGCTCTCTATTTATTTTTTCAGTTGAAAATTCATCTAATGGTATAAATATTTCAAAATCCATATTATTTTTATAATGTTCTTTAAACTTATTTAATTTATCTTCATTTTGACTCATTACAACAAATTCAACAAGCATTTTAGGATGAAACTTTTCATATTTACTATCATCTAAAATCTCCAAAATTAAAGATTTAAAAATCAAATATCTATGAATAAACATATTTATTTTTCTTGGTGTTAATAACCCTACTTTTTTTAATATTTCTTTGATATATTGTACTTCTTCACCTTTTAATACTAAAGATTCTATATTTAATTGATTATTAACAAATAAAGGTCTTACATTTCCATCGTTTGATTGGATAATTACAGGAGGAACTCCATCAGAGCCAATTTCGCCAATAATATCTCCTGATATTTCTGCATCAATATTTAAATCATTTTCAATTAAAGGTTCTTCTATTTCAGGTATTGATTCATCATCTTCATCTAATTTATAATTTAATTTATCTGTATAAATATCAACTAATTCATCAATATCACTATTATTAAGTTGATTTAGTTTTATCCCCATTAAAAAGAATTTTTCTATATATTCTCTAGTTCCAATATTAGTAGGTAATTTTTTATTTAAATATTTATGTTCTATAGCTTTTTCTAATATTCTTTCATCTACTGCTGTTACTACTAATAATCTTGAATTAATTTCTTCATTATCAAGAACTAGTTTAAGACCATCAATAATATCTATTAGTATATTTTCATTACATCTATCTAAATCATCAATAAACAAAACTAATTTTTCTTTTTTTTCATCTATATATGCTTGAAGTAATAAACTTAGTTCTTTTTCTATCTCACTTTGAAAACCCAAATAATTTGAATAATCATTAGTTTTTCCATACATATCCATAATATTCTTTGCTGTATGACGAGATATCATATAAAATGAGTATGATTTATACATATAAATCATACCCACTATACCGATAGAACCTATTAACCAACTAAGAAAGTTTAACTTTTGATCAAAAGGTATAAAAAAAATCCATATCGCAGCCATTAATATAAACATAGAAGAAAATACTAGTTTAGTAGCACCTAACCTTTTAATATTTAATGCTAAAATTTTATAGTTTCGTTCTATATTGATAGAAGTAATTATTTTATATAACCATTGTATTCTTTTAGATTTTTCTGCCAATTTACCTTGATAATTAAGTATTTTTTTTATGAAACTATTATCTAAATATTTTATATCTTTTTCTAAATAACTTTCTAATATTTTTTGATATAAATATGCCCATGTAGCTTCTTGTCTCTGATATTTCCAAGGTTGAAATTTACAAAAATAGAACTTTTTTTCTTCATTATTTGTATTTAAAATATACTCTTTAACTTTATCAAAGAAATATGTTTTTCCTCTTCCCCACATACCAAATATTCCAATAAGAGTTGTTGTATGCTTAGAATTATAATTTATTAAATATTTAGCAAATACTTTAGCAATACTAATTACATTTAGTGCAGGTGGTAAAGTATCAATAAGTGATTTATAATTTTCCGTAGCTATTGATTGATACTCATCTTTTACCCAAGGAAATAAGCTAAATAATATATTGTTAGATATTTTTGTTATTTCTGCTGAAGCTAACATAATAGATTTTGCTTGTTCAATTGTAATTCCACTTATAGCTTGATTTTGTTCACCTTTTGTACTAGGACCAACATTTGGTACATCAAACAAATTTTCATATTTAGAAAATATTTTTCTTGTTAATACTTTATTAAAGAAATAAATAAATTGAACATCTATTGTATATGACTTATTTATTTTATTATATGGTACTTTTACAACTTTAGCTACCCCATATAAACCTTGAACATAATCAAATTTTATTTTTCCTTTATCTCCACCAGCAACTATAAATATTAAATTATCTTTTTCCACATCATTAGATAATTGAGTTAAGCCTTCAATCTGAAAAATATCATCTGTATTTTTATGTTCAAAAAAATTTACTAATTCTTTTATCCATTTTTCTTTGCTTGTTTTAATTGTAAAAAATTTTAATTGTGTAATATAATCTTTATAATTTATAAATCTTACGGTTATACTTTTAAAAAATTCTTTTGCTTTGTCTATATTTATTATATTATTAATGTCTTCATCATATGCTATCTCATATCTTACTTTATTAAATCCTGGATAAACTGATATATAATATTTATTGCCATCTAAATCTAGAAAACTTTCAAATCCTTCTGTACTACTGTAAGCATTTTCAGGATTTAGAAGTATTTCTTCATCTGGAGAATGAACATGTACACTGCATAAGACAGTATTATTATACTCAACGACTAAATAACCATCATTTGGAATAGCATCAATAGTGTCTTCTAAAAAAAAATCTTCTTCTTCCAAAATCCCCCCTACTAAATTAATTTTTTCTCTTTTTTTCCATTTCTTCTACTTCTTCATTAGCAATAAATTCACCTTTAAAATATATTCCTTCTGGTTCAATTATAGTTGTATTTTTACTTTGTTTTATTTTTTCTAAATGTTTTTGATGAGAATCATCTGATGATACATTATTATGATATTCTCTTATTGCTTGTCTTAGTTGTTCATTCATCTCTTCATCAGTTGAAATATTTCCATCTTGGTCATATATTTTACCAATAGATTCATTTGATTGATTTTTTTCAACAACTTTTAGCTCTCCATTCTTTTCAATTTCTTCTTTTGCTCTTTTTCTATATTCATTATTTGAATGATTATTTATAATCCAAAGAAGATAATCATTTGGTACTTCACTCCATTTTTTACCTTTATATTTCCCAAAATTTATGTGAGTCATAAGATATTTATTATTCCAAGAGATAATTTTTAAAATAACAGCTAAGATAATTATAATAGGTACTATAACTTTCAAATATTCAATTATTGATTCCATAATAAGTTTCTCACTAATTTAACTTTATAGCCATACCCTGCATATATACAACAGACTTATGAACTGTTTCAACTTTTGAATCTTTAACACCAACTACATGAGAAGTTGAGCTTGAGCTTGATGATAAACTTATTATTCCATCTGCTTTCAAACTAAAAGCAACTTTGATTAAATTATACTTTGCATTTTCATAATTTACTCCAGAAACTTCTATCAATCTTATTGATTGATAATCTACATTTTCAGGAACGAAATTTAATATTGCTAACTCTTTATTATATATATTTAGCATCTTATCTTCTAAGTATTCATTATAAGCTTTTCTACTTCTTTTTCCTATTGAAGTTACGAATAAATATAGATATATTAAATATCCTATAATCAAAGCACCAAATAATAGATTATATTCTGTAAAATATATTGCAACAACTATCCCAAGATAGACAAGATTATATATAGGATTAAATCCTAATAAAAAACTATTTTTAAAAGCATAATAAGTGTTATTTATCAATACACTATTTCTTATCTCTTTTGTGTCAATTTTCTTAAGATTATGCTTCTTTCTATTGTTTTGTATAATCTCTTTTTCATTTAAGTTTTCCATATTTTCTCCTTGTATTTATTTTATATTGCTCTTAAAGTTTGAGGTACTAAAACATGAGATGAGATATATTTACCTAAATCATTACAATAATCACTAATGAAACTATCATTATCTATAAAATTTATAAGTTTGTTACTATCAAAACTAATAAAATCTTTTAGTATTTTTTTAGAAAAACCTTCTAATAAAATTCCTTCTTTATAAAATTTTTCTTTTTCAATAATAGGACAAAAGTAATCTTTTAAATATGGTTTACAAATTATTTGATTATTTGTTTCATCAAATCTTGCTTTACAACTTATTCCATCCTTAAAATCAAAGTATTTTCTAAAAGAAGTGTTTTTTTGCATAATTTGATCAATTTTAAAAAATATATGAGTTTTATCAGAATATTTTTCTAAATAAAAATCTCTAGGTAAACAATTTTCTAATTCTAATACTTGTAATATATAATATCCTATTTTATAATTTAAATTATTTTGTTTTTTATACTTTTTATCTATGTCAACAACTGCTTGTGCTGTATCTCCATATTTAGTTTGAGAAGGATACCTTTTATCACTATCTAACAAACATAAACAAAAACTATCTCCTTCTGTATAAATATTTTCGTACTCTTGATTTATAGTATTACCTCCTCCTCCTCTTTTAGTGTAGATGATTTTAAATGAATTTAAATTATTTTTTGATTGATAATATTTTACAAATATTTCATAAATAGGTATATCATCACTATTTTCTCCTAAAAGAATTGTTTTTTGAATTGAAGATGTATCTAAAAATTTACAATATAAAATATTTCTATATTCGATTCCATCTTCTATATAAAGTTTCTCTTCATTTTCAACAATATTTATTATTAAATTAAAAAATAATTTAATATTTATTAAATTATTTGGTTTAGCATGATATTTGTAATGTAACAATAATTTTTTAGTATGTTCTGAAATATCATCATCATTTAGTAATTCATTTACTTTCTTAGGTGCTATACAAATAATATGTTTAGATTCATTGTATGCAATCATTATGTTGTCAAAAAATTTATAAAAATCATTAATATGACTTCTACTATCAATTAATTTATCAGTTATATTTAAAACCATTCTTATATCTCATAAAGAAGGTTGAAAGAAACCTAAAGGCCAATTTACAAGATTTCCTTCTTCATTATAATTTGCTAGTCTTATGTTAGTTGGTTGTTCTTCGGATTTTTTATCAAAAATTACTATATTTATTTGATCATGATTTATATCTTCTTCTATAATTAAATCTCCTAAAGTATTTATTATAACATCACTATGTGTTTCAATAATAATTCTTAAATCTATATTATTCTTTTTTGAATATTTTAAAACTTGAGCTAACATATTTGTAAATTTTCCCTGGAATTCTGGGTGTAAATGTAATTCTGGTTGTTCAATTACAATAATTTTTTGTATATTATTCAATCCTATTCTTCTATTAATGTCATGCCTTGTAGATGAATACCATAATTGGGTAAGAACTGGTAAAATTTGTGAATATCCAAATCCCATATCAGATAAATTTATTTCTATTCCATCAACAAGAGACACTTTGATAGAATAATGTCCTCCTAGTTTAGAAATAGTCACAAAAAAATCAAAATTCTTTTTTGTCCAATCTTGAAATTCTTTTATTTGTTTTTCACTTAAACTATCTAAAAAAGATGGTAGATTAGTCCCATTTTGATCAACCTCTTTTACTGATAAATGTTGTATCCTATAATATCTTTCTGCTGTTGCTCTTAATGGAGCTATATACTTAACATTTAAAAATGTTTGTTTAAAATAAATTGAAATAGGTAAAATAAATTTATCTATAAAATTATATAAAACTATTAAATTCTTTAATTCATGGAAATCTTTTGTATCTTTTATAAAAGTTATTTTTGATACTTTAAAAACTTCTTCATTTAATATTCTTAAAATTTCTTCATCATCAATAATTTTTATAGATTGTACTTTTGATATTATATTTTCTAATGTATTTTTCTTTTCCGAATCAATTAATTCACCTAATTTTTCTTTATCAATTTTTTCAATAATTTGCCTAAGTTCTTCAGGATTAATGTCTCCAAGAAATTTTGATATCATTTCTTCAAAATTTGATTTTTTCTTTAAAATATCTCTATTATGAATATTATATTTATTAGTTATTTTTATTATAAAATCTCTAATTTTTTCTGTAATAATTTTTTCAAATCCGATTCTATGTTCATTATTATATTTATAAAAATCAAATACAAAATCATCTCTATCAAAAAATTTAATATTATCTTTTATATTAATGATTTCTTCATTATTAATAATTAATTTACCTAATTTATTTTCAGAATGATTAATTTCTAAAATTATATTATTATTTCCAAGTCCATATTGCATCTGCTTTATAGACAATAAATCTTTTTTATCTTGTTCAAAAACAATATTAAGCTTTATATCAAAAAGTTCATTTTTTTTATATATAAAATTATTTCTATTGCTATAATCTGCTCTATAAGAATATTTTTTAACTTCATCAAAAATATTCTTATCAAATACAAACCCTAATTCATAATTATCATTATTATCTCCTTTATTAAAATTTGGTTTTATATCTTCATATGTTCCAAAATCTATATAATTACCGTAAAGTAAAATTGGACTTCTAGTTTTTTCTTCAAAACTCTGTTTTAACATTGGAAATGTTCTTAAAAAAGAACTTTTCCCTGAACTATTCCTACCAATAAGTATAGTTATAGGTTTTATATCAATATAATCCATATCTTTAAAGCTTCTAAAATTCTTAATTTTTATTTTCATGCATTTCCTTTATTTATTCTACACTTTAGTTACAATATTTTGTATTTCTAAATACAATTCTTCTATAACTTTAAAATCATCATTTTCTAACAAAGCTCTTTCTCTCTTATTTTCCCCAATATTTATAAAATTAGCATTATCTATATTATCAGAAATTGTCCACTTTTGCTTTTCCGAATCAGCTACTGTAATAAATGTTTGGGTGTCTTTTGGAGAGTATTCTTGTATAAACTTAATAATTAATTTTCTATTATCATCTTCTATATCTTCATTAAAAATTGCATCAAGTAAAAATGGCAATCTATGTACATAGGAGTTTTTTTCAATAAATTTATTAAAGGCAAAGTTATATGCTAAATATACCTTATGATTTTCAACTCCTTGTGTAGGGAATTGATAAGAATTATATAAAGTTAAGAATTTTGAAGATTCAAATAAATGTTTATTTTTAACTTCTAATATATTTAAATATCTTCTAAATAAGTTTTCAAACTCTTTATCTTTATCTAACCTACTATTTCTTAAATCATTATCTGTTTTATAGTTTTTTAGTTTTATTAAAATTTCATTAAGGCTATTTTTTGCTTGTTGTTTTTTTAAATCAATATTTTTTAATATTTCTAAATTTGATTTATTTGTTATCCAATTTTTAAAGCTAACTTCTTCTTTCTGATATTCTTGTACTACTTGATATTTCCTACTCAATTCTAATTTTGTATTTTCTATTTTTTTATACATTGAATCTATTTGACTTTGAATATCTTTGATTTTTTCATCTGCTTCTTCTATTTGAGAAAATGTGTCATTTATATCTTGATGATAATTATATATGTTTTCTAGTTTTGGATTAAGTTTATTTTCACAAACAGGACACTTACCATCTTCTGGATTTTGTTTTAATTGATTATTTTTAACTTTAGTAAGAATTTGCTTTCTAGTTTTATAATAACTTAAAGCATTTGATAATTCTAGAACTTTATCTTGAAATTTTTTTAAATCATTTTGTCCTTTTGTATATTCTTCAAGATACTTTTTTGCCTGTTCCATAAATTCTTCATCTGCAAACTTTGATACTTTAAATGAATTGTTTTTAAGTTCAAAATTTTCATAAAAATCCAACTCTTTTTTATAAGAAATTTTATCTTCTTCTAATTTTCGTTTTTCTTCTCTATTTTCTGGATTATCTATTCCCAAGTAATAATCAAGATAATCGAATTTAAAATTTTTATAATATTGCAAATTTTTGAAAGAACTTCTAAGGCTAATCCAGCCCATATCTTGAGAAACATAATAAGGTAAATACATAACTTCAATAGGAGCCGCATTAAAAACTCCATTTCCTTCAAGTTTTAACTTAAAATTAAAAAGGTTATTAATAAATTCTTTAAGTTTAATATGTTCTACAGATAAATCCGAATTAATTCCATAAAACTTTTCGATTTTTTTATCATGTTTTACATAAAAATTATTTTCATCTCTAATAAAAATATATTTACTACCATTAATAGTACAATCTAACCTAAAGATTAATTTATTATTTAAAATATCTGATAAATTATTACTCACATCATTTATTCCAATAGAATAAAGAAGGCTTTGAATTAATGTACTTTTACCAGAGGTATTTTTTCCATGAATTACATTTAAACCATCTTCAAATTTAAAATAAGAGTATTTTCTATTTCTTTCATTAATTATAATTAGACTATCAAATCTTAGTATTTTTTTCATATTATTCCTTTACAAATAGTTCAACAAAAGCTGCATATATTGTTGCTTTCAATTGAACAGGTGTTAATGTAGTATTTTCCTTATCAATAAAATTATCTAAAAGAATTTTTAATCCTTCATAATCATGAAAAAAATGTAGATTTGGTACCTCATTTTCGACAAATTTATATATTTTAATATGTTCAACTTGTTTTAAATCTTTGAATAAATCAAAACTATTGTTAAAAGAACGTGAAAATTCTTCTTGCTCATTATATGGAATATTCATTGCACTTACTATGTCATCTTTTTTACTTCTCCATAAATTAAATGCTTTTTGCTTTGTGTTAATTATATTTAAAACTTCATTTATTTGATTATTATCTATTCTCTTGCTTTTATCATTTATTGATACATTATTATTTTGATTGAAAGTTAACTCTATCTTTCTAAATAAACTTAAAATAGTTTCTACTGCTGATTGTGGTGATATTACTTTATCATTAAAAACTTCTATAAATTTACCAACTAATTGATTTTTTTGTCCATTAGCATCAGTACTTAATGGAATATATTTAAATTTTAAACACTCTAACTCTTCTATGTGTTTATTTTCAATAAAACTTTTAATCTTTTTTTTGGCTTCTTCTTTTAATTCAGAATAACTTATTAATTTTCTTCTTTCATTAGCTACTTCTTTTAAAATATCTATTTCTCGATTTGAAATAAAATGTAAATTATGAAAATATGAATCACATTTTTCAATATCATCTGTTCTCAAATCCATTCCTACATTAAGTATTTTTATAATTATTTCTTCAAAATCTTTATTTCTTATAGTCCATTTTTTAGTTGATTTTTTTGCTTGATAGGTTTCAATTTTATTAATTATTTCATCTTTATTCATATAAACAAATAAAAAATCTTCATAATGCTCTAAACATATAAAATATTTAGAATCTTTTATATCATTATACTGTTCTAATAAAATATATAAAGCACAATGTTTCTGAAATTCATATCCACTAGAGCCTTCAACTCCACTATTTGAATATTTATTCTTAGCCACTAAAGATTTCCCCCTAATAAATTAATTTTTATTTAGCTAATTCATCCTCTATTAAATCAGCTTTGATTTTATAATAGTAGTATTCTTGTCTTTTCGGTGTCAATTTTTTAATATTATCAGTTAATTCTTTTTCATAGTTAATTATCGATTTGTTAGATAAATTATCTTCTTTAATTCCAAATAATATCCAATTAGTAGATAATTGATTTTCTAATATTATTTGATGCACTATTTCAAATGTTTCAAATTGTAAGCTATTTCTTTTAATTAAACCACTAAGTGTATTTTGTGCCATGTTAAGCATTTTTGCTACATCTGAATCATTCTTTATGTCAAGACTATCTTTTAGCCTATCAATTAAATCTCTAATAATTATCTTCATTTTTATCCTAATTATCTAATAAATAGATAAATATATTGACAAGTTCTAAAAATTAGATTATAATTATCCAATTATTAGATAAACTTACATTTATTTACATTTTAATCTTTAAGGATACCAAAATATCTATAAAAAAAGGATATTTTGGATTCTTTTTTATTTGTAAGTTTATTTAGTAGATACAAAAAGTTCTTTGAAAATTTATTGTTGAAGTATTTAAATAGTAAGAGAGATAGTATCAGGGGAGTGACTAATTCCCCCTTTTATTAATATCTTAGTAACACTTTGTAGCGAATACCAAGAGTATTAAAAGTAATACTATCAATTTGAACTGCATTAAAAACTCCTTTCATTAAGAATTCCCAATTCCCTAGAGTTCACTCTTGCTAACCACCCAGCAAAAAAAAAGGTAAAGCCGTTAAGCTCTACCTTTCATACTTCTTAACTAGTGAGTAGTCATCTCACAAGAGAAATTTTAATGCTTTTTTTTGTTCAAATCGATGTAATTATAGCATATCAAATAAAAAAAGTAAACTTAATGATACTTCAACAATAAATTTTCAATTGAACTTCATATAAATGTTTAGGAAAACTATTATGAACAAAAGCAAAACTTACAATAGCCAAAAAAAGTATCTTTTAGAGAGATTCAAAAGAAATCGAAAAGATTTTTTAAACCTTGAAAAAGATATTTACAAAGAGTTTCACAACTTATCACTAAACGAAGTTTTAGAACTAAAATCACAACTTAGCAGATTGAGCTTTCAAGTTAAATATTGCGCAAAAAAACTTGAGCAACATTTTAAAATATTTATAGACTTAGAAAAAAGAGCTTGAAATGGCTGTAGAGATAAAAATTCAACTCAATGATTTTGATTATATTGTGATTAGTGATTGCTTCACAAATGGAATTGACTTTAAAATGTATAGCAAAGCCGAAGATGGAACTATAAGAAAATTTACAGATGGTATTTCAGATAGCATGAAAATATCACAAAACAATCTAAACAGCTTTATTGTAGCTCTACAAAAAATCCAACACCTTACAAATCTTGATAAAGGACTTTAATATGAATGAAAAATTACTAACTAAAGAAGAGTTAGCTGTGAGGCTAAATATCTCTGCTTATGATGTAGATAAATTAAGAAAAGACAAACAAATGCCTTTTACAAAAATAGGAAGAGCATATAGATATGACTTAGAAAAAGTCCTAAATTTTATAAAAACACTATCTTCAACTAATGAAGGAAAAGAGAAATAAAATGAAACTTTTTGAGAAATATACTGTAAATGGTGATTTTACAAATTATAGTTTAAAAAGTATGCTAAAAGATTTAAATGTTGAGCAAAGTTTAATTAATCAAATCATTATAAGATACTCAACAAGCAACCTAACTAAAGAGTTTATAGAACAACTAAAAAAGCTAAAAGAAGATGAAAATCCTATTAACTTAATTTTACAGTTTTTTCTGATGGCTGATAAGATGAAACCCATCACTTGCGATAAAAAAACTCTCTCAAAACTTACAGGTCTAACTGAAAGAATGATAGATGAGAAAAGAAGAGCTAGACAAATTCCTTTTATACAACTATCTGGTGGTTCTGAAACTGGAAGAAAAATTATAGTTTATGATCCAGAAGAAGTATCAAACTATTTATTTAGAGAAAAAGTAAGAGTTATTGCATAATGAGTCTAAAAATAGTTAAGCCAAAAACACGCCCAGTTCAAATAGAACCTTGGTTTTTTAGATATTTAACAAATAATGAAATCAAAGTTGTTTCGGCTATTTTAACTTATGCAGATATGAGAGATAGAAGTAAAAACTCTTTTCCATCAAATCGAACAATTGCATTTTATTGTGGTTATGATTTGATTGAAAAGGGTAAAACACTTGAAAAATATGAAGCTTTGGAAACAGAAGAAGAGAAAAAGAAATTCAAAGAAAAACTTCTTAAATATGCAATAAATACAGTTAAAGCTACTAAAAGAGCTTTAATAGAAAAAGGTATTTTAAGAACTATTACAACTGGTAAAGCTGGAAAACAAACTACAGATCATATTTTAGATTTAGAGTGGAAAAAAGAGCAATACCTTAAAGAGCATGATGAGTTCTTTAATGAAAAAGAGTTACAAACTGAAGAAGAGCAAAATGATTTAGCACTAAATCAACTAGAAGAGTTAGTGCGACTTCAAAAAGAAGGAAATATAAGCAAAGAGAGTCTTGCAAAAAGATTACAACAACTTTCTAGCATGATAAATGCTGAAAATATAAATGAAGAGATACCAGGTGAAGATGTCGAAAAAGTTGCAAATCATATTATGAATAGCGACAAAGTTCAATCTCAAATTTTCAATGGGAAAATAGCAAATAAAGAGAGCTACCAAAAATCAATTATAAATCTTATGAAAAAAGGTGAATTTGTAGGTGCTAAAGAACATTATGAAGCTCTTAAAAATAAAGAAAAAGAAGAGATAGAAGCTCAACTTCACTTTAGTATTGAAGAGCAAGAAAAAACAATTCCATACAAAAAACAGATACTTACATTTAGAGAGCTTGAGAAAAAAGATGATTTATTCTTTAGCACATATATTTCAGAACATGGACAAATCTATAATTTCTTAGTTACAGATAAACAAATCAAATATTACTTACCAATCAAACAATATACAAAAGCTTCTAAAGAGTGGTTAGAAGAGTATCAAAGTAGAGCTTTAGCATTTATGGAAAAACACAAAATCAAAGATAAAGGAGAAGTTATGAATGTACCAGTCTCCACCTCATAATAAATAAACTAAAACAAGGAGGAAGTATTGCCAATACAAGAAGATATAAATTATTACATAGAAGAAATTAACAAGCTAGGCTTTGGAGATAAACTAAATCTTAGTGTTGCAGAAACTTCTAAAATTTTAGGAATAAGCAGAAGTCATTTACACTCTCTTATTCAAAAAAATATAGGTTTAGATTATTTAGAGTTAGGAAATAAAATTTTATTTCCTAAAAGATCAATTGCAGAATTTTTTGTCAATAAAAAGACTAAATCAAATATAAGGAGAAAAAATTGAACAAAATTATTTTAATAGGAAATCTTACAAGAGATTTAGAGTTGAAATACTCAAAAGATGGTTTGGCAATTGCCAATAGTTCATTAGCTATAAATGAATTTAGAGGAACTGAAAAAGAAAAAACCATTTTTATAGATATTTCATTTTTTGGAAAAACAGCAGAAAATGCAAACAGATACTTACATAAAGGTAGCCGTATTGCAATTGTTGGAAAATTGGATTTTCAATCTTGGGTTGCTCAAGATGGTACTAATAAAAACAAACATTCAATTATTGTTGAAGATGTTACATATTTAGACAAAAAAGAGTCTATAGATGAAGGAGAAAACAATGAATAAATATTTTTTTATTTTTGCATTTTTATTTTTATATATAGCACCAGATTTATATGCGAATAGTGCTTTGTTTAGTTCAGTTAACTCAAAAGCAACTGAACTTCAAAATGGATTAAATACACTTGGAATTGTAATTATTACTATAGTTGTAATGATAGCTTCTATTGGTGCTATTATGGGAACATTTAGCAAATTTACTGCACTAAAAATTATTGCTGGTGGAATAGTTTTTGGAGCAGCTCCAGCTTTGGCGAATTGGCTATTGTCTTAAAATGAAACATGTACTTTATCCAACAGTGGTAAAGCCACAAAGTGTTGGTGGGATTCCTAGAATTGCCCTACTAGTTTTAATTATAGGAGTTACTCCACTGCTTCCTTTGATGGGGATTTTATTTAATCCTCTTTTTGGAATTTTAATAACTATTTTGTTTTTAGGAATTTTTTGGATTGTGATGAAGATTATCTCTATTCAAGATCCAGATTATATATTAATACTAATTTCAAAATTAAAACATTTGAAAGAGAGTCAAAAATATGTTGCTTAAATGGTGGAAACCCTTACCAAAAGAACAAAAAATCGAAGATATGTTACAAATTGTTGGTGTGTTACCAAACGGTGACAAAGACACACTTATATTAAAAAGTGGTCATTTGGCTGTTGTTTATGAGATTTTAGGAAAAGATTATACAGGTCTTGATGATAATCAAATTATTCAACTACATAGTATTAGAAATGAAGCTTTTAAACATCTTCCTAGTAATGTAATTGCAACAATTCATAGTAAAAGAATTAGAGAAACAATTGAAGATAGCTATGCTTTTAGCGATGTAAAAGTTGCTAAAGAGATAAATGAAAAATGGAATAAAAAATTTCAACATTCATTTAAAAATAGACATTATCTTGTACTTACAACTACAAATTCAAGCATGATAAATGAACTTGCTCTTTTACATAGCAACAAAGAAGACAAAGGCTTTAGAGCAAAATCTATACTAGAAGAGACTAGTAGAGATATAAAAAATAGATTAAGAGAATATAGGGCTATTAGATTACAAGGTGATTCTTTAATATCATTCATATCAAGTTATTTAAATGGAAAAGAAGTTCATCAAAAATATTCTGATATTTTTGGAAATTTACTTGGTGGTTGTGATTTAGTTTTTGATAGAGAAAAAAATTATCACTCTTTTGATGGAAATAAACGGATATTTTCAGCTTGGATTGGAATTAAATCTTACGAAGACAATACAACTCAAAAAATGATTGATGAGCTTATGAAATTTCAATTTGAATTTTCATTATATTGTCAGTTTCAAAACTTAACAAGTGAAAAAGCTCTTTTTATTTTAGATGATAAACATAGAACTGCACAAAGCTGGTTAAGATATAGTGAAGATAATGAAATTGAATTTAATGAAATTATTCAAAGAATTCAAAATAAAGAAGTATCTTTAGCTTTTACTGGTTTTGCAATACAAGTTAAAGCTAAAAGTTTAATAGAATTAGAAGCGAATATTGAAGAGATATCAACTCTTGTTGACTTTTATGGTTTTAGAACAATAAGAGAAAAAACAAATATAGAGCCTCTATTTTGGAGTTTGACTGCTGGATTAGAGCATTTAATGGTTAGAAAAAGATATTTAACAAGTGAAAATATTTCTGATTTGGCAAATTTTTCTACAGTTGGAGAAGGACTGGAGAGATGTTCTTGGGGTAACAATTATGTTACTCAATTTCTTACAAGTTCAAATACAATCTACAGATTTTGTTTTCATAATTCAGAAAATGATAAAGCCTTAGGTCATACACTTATTTTTGGAGCATCAAATAGTGGTAAAACTACTTTGATTAATTTCTTAATGTCTCAAGCTTTAAGATTTGAAAAATTAAGAATAATCTCTTTTGATAGACTTCAAGGTCAAAAAATCTTCACTCTTACGCATGGTGGAACATATACAACTTTTTCAGATGATAATGGATTTTTAAATCCTTTCTCTCTTCCAGGTACAAGAGAGAATAAAACATTTTTAAGTAGTTTAATCTCTGATATGGCTGAACTTGAAGAGAACAATCACAATATAGATACTGCAATAGATTTAATCTACTCTAGACTTACTAAAGAGAGTGAAAGGAATTTAGACTCTGGAATAACTGCTTTTGCTCCAATGAGTGATAAAGAAGTTGCTTTGGATAAATTATTACTTCCATTTACAAAAAAAGGAAAATGGGGAAATTATCTAAATGCAAAAAAAGATAGTTTGGATTTTGAAGCAAGTAGAATTACTACTTTTGATATGGATACTTTAATTTCTGAACCAAAGCTATTAGGAATAATTCTAAACTATATTTTCTATAGAATAAAACTACTAGCTCTACCAAAAGATGGCGAAGAACCAAAACCTCATCTTATATTTGCAGATGAGCTACCTAACCTACTAGAGAGCGATATCTTTGCAAAAAGAGTAAAGGAAACTGTACTAGAGCATAGAAAACTTGATGGAGTTTTTATTGGAGCTTCTCAAACACCACAAGCACTTACAAATCATAGTATTGGAAAATCTATTTTAGGAAGTTTTGCAAACTTTATCTTTTATCCAGATCCTTTGGCTGATAGAGATACATTATCAAAAGATTTTCAACTTAATGATAATGAAATAAATTGGATTAAAAATTCTGGAGAAAATAGAAAAATACTTTTTAAACGAAACGGTGGTGAGAGTGTTATTTTAAATGTTGATTTAATTACTTTAGAGGAGCATCTTAAATGCTTTAACTCTTCTAATACTGAAAAAATTAGATTAGAAAATTTAATTAAAAGTAATCCAAATAATTGGATAAAGGAGTTTTTAAAATGAGAGCAAAAAAATTTACTACGGTTATAATTATTAGCTTTTATCTAATTCCAAATCTTTTTGGTGCAGCACAAGTTGTGACAGATCCTATCTCTTATACACACTACATCGATCAAATAAAAGAATTTCAAAAACAAGTTGAGCTTATGACAAAACAAGTTGAAACTCTAGGTGGGATTAAAACAGCTACTGATGATGTAAAAAGACAGATATACACAGTTAAAGAGCAATTTACAGATGCTTTTATGGGACTTATGAACGCTGGTCAAAAACTTGGTGAAGCTGGTGGTAAAGTTGGTGAAACTTTTAAACAAATTGGTTCATATAAAAAAGACTCTATTACTACAAATTCTGGCGATGGAGGTTTCTTTTATGAAGATATGGCAAAAATGATTGATGGATTTTTTGAAACAACTGGAACAATGGATGTTGCTAAATTTTTTCATTTAAATGATGAACAACTTAGAAAAAGTTTAAAAAACGACACTCAACAAATGGCCCACTACAAAATAGTAGCTGGATATGAATTTTTAGAGGAGAGCTTATCTCATACAAATAAAGTAGTAAATGACATTATGAAAACTGTTTTTAATGACAGTGAACCATCTATGATAGAGATGCAAAAAGTTACAAATATGCTTCTATATAACATGATTATAATGCAACAACAATCTATAGCTCTTCAAAATGATTTAGCCTTTGCTATGTCACTAGAAAAATATCATGGAGTTAATCATAAAGATTTCCAAAAAAGAATTAATGCTTTAAATGATGAAGATGAAACAAGAAAAGAGAAATATCTAGAAGATCAAAAAACTAAAATTGATAATGTCAACAAAATTTCAAATGAATATGACATACATTACTTGTTTGGGTATTAAGATGTTTCAGCAATTTTATGGACAAATAGTAACAACTTTAAATGCTTTTATGGATGATAAATATCAAGCCTTTATAGAAGCATTTAAACCATTAGCTGTAGTTATTTTAACTATATATATAATCATTGTTTCGTGGATACTTCTAACTGGAAGAAGTGAAAAAGGAAAAGAGCTGTTTATTACAGTTCTTCTTGCAACTTTTATAATTGGAATTGTTTTTAGTTATGGAGTTTATAAAAGTTGGATAATGGACACTATTTTAAATCAAACATTTAAACTACAAGGCTTTTTTTTAACTATGGATGGTAGTTTACCATCTCAAGTTTTTAATAGTATGGATAAAACTTTTGAATTACTTTTTGGAAAACTTGAAAAACTTGAAGAAGAAGCTGGTTTTTTTAGTGCTAGAGGATGGGCTTTAGCTACATGCACTATAGGATTAAAATTAACATATGGAATTTTGTATCTAGTTTTTGCGGTTCTTATAATATTCTCTACATTTGCAATATATGTATTTTTTGTAATTGGTGGAATTCCATTATTTTTTGCAATCATGCCACAAACTAGATTTATTTTTTGGGCATGGCTAAGAGCTATTATGAACTATACTCTAATACCAATCTTTACAGCTATTGTTATGGCTATAAGCTTAAAATTTTTAAGTGCAGTAGTTAATGATTTAATTGCTATGGATATAGAAAAAAATGGTGTTTGGAATATTGCTGTTGCAAATGCTTACTTTATTGGAGCATTAGCTATCTTTTTTCATTTGAAAGCACCTGAATTTGCAGCAGCTTTAACTGGTGGACAACCTTCTGGAATTGGTGGTTTTTTTACAACTGTTGCTGGAATTGGTGCTAGTACTTATGCTGTAAGTAAATTTGGAGTTTCTAAAGGATGGGCAACAGCAAAAGGAGCATATAACACACCTAAAGCAATATCTTCTACATACAATGAAGTTAAAAATGTAGGTGCAAAAGCTGCTGAAACTGCAATCAATGTAAAAAACGCATTTTCTAAATCAAGAGGAGTTTAAATATGCTTAATGAAAATCCTATTAAATCTCATACAATAAAAATACCTCTTAAATACAAACAAAATGCTAAAAAAATTAATCAAATTGCTCATAAAGCATATATTGAAGCAAAACTTACTAAGGAGATATTAAATGAGTTAGATAAAGATAGTGAAAACAGTCATATGAAAATATCTTTAAGCTACATAACAAAAGAGTATTTCAAGGATATTCAAAAAGATATTCAAAATTTAACTCTAAGAGAATTTGTTATCTGCTCTTTTTATATAGCTGAAAAACTAAATTGGAATTTTATCTGTGAAGATGAGAGTTTTTTTACAGATCAATTAAAAATGTTTAATAAAAAATAAGGAGAAAAAATGAGAAAAATTATGTTTTATATATTACTTGCTTTAGTGGTAAATGGTTGTGTTGGAAAAGATAGCAATGGTCTTTTAAAAAGTCCTTGTAGAGAAGCTCCTATACAAAAAAACAATCATTCATTAGATACTGAGAAAGAAGATTACTATGGCGGATAAAGAAATTGAACTTATAAGTCCTGTTGCATATAAAGCAGCAATGGTTAATAATGTTCTTCTACAGCGAGTAATAGTTGCCTTATTAGGTATTGTATTAATTTTAGGAATAGTGATTATTTCACTATTTCCATTAAAAGATACAAAAGTAAAGGTTGTTGAATTTGTAGATGGAACTTCTAATTTCGTAAGAGTCATAGAACCAAACCAAAATATTCAATCAGATAGTTTATTGATTAATTACTTTGTTAAAAAATATGTTGTTGATAGAGAAACATGGAATAAAGTAGATGAACAAATTCGATATGAATATATAAAGTCTGTATCAAATGAAAAAACTTGGAATGATATGATTGCAATTTTTACTCATTCAAAATCACCTTATGCAAAAAATGATTTTAAAAGAGCTATAAAAATTTTAAGAGTTAGTGAACTAAGTCATAATATACGACAAGTTGAATTTGAAACAAATGATACATATGGGGCTGGTACAACTTCTCAAAAACAGTCAAAAGGTTATTGGGTTGCAACTCTAAAAATGAGTTTTAAAACTAGAGATGTAAATTACGAAGATAAAGATTTTAATCCACTTGGATTAATAGTTGAAGAATATTCTATAGCACAAAGGAAGTAAAAAATGAAAAAAATTTTAATGATTGCACTATTACTTATACAATCTGCATATGCATTTAGAGATGAAACATCATTAAGTGATAACAATACAAATCAAGATATGTTTCCATCATCTTTAAATAGTGTTCAAAAAGCTTTTAACACATCAAATATGCACGAAAATGTAGCTGTTTATAAATATGAAGATGAGAATACTTATAAAGTTCGACTTAGAACAGCAGTTGAAACAATGTTTGTTTTACCACCTGGTGAAAAAATAATTAGCTACTCTTTAGGAGATAGTTTAGTTTTTAAATATAAACCAATTATTGTAAAAAACTATCAAACTGAAAATTTATTTACAGTTCGACCTCAAACAGCTGGAGCTGATACAAATTTAATTGTTGTTGGTGCTAGTGGAAAAATTTATAAGTTCTACCTAAGAGCTGACAATCACGATAGTCCATTTTTACCAATATTTACAATCTATATAAGCAAAGATGGGAAAATACCATCTCCTAAACCACTTAAAACTGATTTTGAAAGTTTAGAAATATCTAGTGAAAATAAAAAAGAGTTATCTCATTTTTTAAGTAATAAAGTAGAAATGCAAAATGCAAATTTTGGATATATCTCATTAAATGGAAGTGATGATATAAAGCCTGATACAGTTTTTGATGATGGTAAATTCACATATTTCTATTTTAAATCACAAAATGGAAAAATTAAAAATCTACCAGTTGTATATAGAGTAGTTGATGATTATGATACTCCAGTTAATTCTAGAATAGAAGGAGATTTTATAATTGCTGAAACATTATCTAAAAGATGGACTTTAAGAAGTGGAACAGCTCATCACTGTATAAAAAGAGAAGATTAAAATGAAATCTAAAATTAGAAATTTCAATAAAAACTCTTTAGATAAAAAGAAATTAATCTTAATTGCAATAGTTGTTTTAGCTTCTATTGCAATAATTGCATTTATAATCAAATTAGCTTTTTTTAATAAAGTAATAGAAGATGATTTAAATGTTTATAGTGAAATAGATCCATCTTTTTTTAGTCAAATAGAAGAGCCTCCACCTCCTCCTAAAGTTGAAAAACCTAAGCCAGTTAAAAAGGTGGTGAAAAAAGCTCCACCTCCTCCACCACCTCCTCCAAGAGATGTATTTGTTCAAAATCAAATTATCTCTAATCCAAACAAAGAACTAATTGATAAAATCAATAAGCAAAGGTTTAAAAGTGGTAAAACTATGGCTTTAACACAAAATGAAAAAGGTTATGGATTTACACGAATGGAAGGTCACTATAAAATTGATACAGATAAAGCTAGTGAGAGTGTATATCTAAATAGAGTTATTACAGCTGATAGAATGATACCAGCTCTTTTAATAAATGAACTTGTTTCTGATATTGAAGGTAAATTAACAGCACAAATTGAAGATGATATTTACGGATTCCATGGTAGAGATATTTTAATTCCAAAAGGTTCAAAAGCAGTTGGGAGATATTTACCTCTTCAAAGAATAGGAGATGAGAGATTAATAGCTACATGGGATAGAATAATTACTCCTGAAGGAGTAAATATTAATTTAAAAGATTCACAATTGGCTGATACAATGGGAAGAAGTGGTGGTTATGGAGAGATTGATAGAAGGCTTTCAGAAAGATATGGTCTATCAATTTTACTATCAACTATTAATGCAGCTGTTGGGTATGCAATTAGTAAACAATCAAGTGATCCAAATCAAGCTTACACTGCAACTACTTATACAAATGGTATTGCTGAAGTTTCTGGACAAATTTTAAAGGAGCAATTAAATGTAAAACCTAGAATAACAATGAGAGCTGGAACTAGAATTTTTATAAATCCAGTTCATGACATATATTTTCCTATGAATTCAAGTGGTACGGTCTTGCCAAGTCCATATTACAACGAAAAAGGAGATAGAAAATGAAAAAAATTATTGTACTAATTTTTTTAGTTTTTGTTTTTGCAAATGCAAACAATAATATTATACAACTTAGATTAATTGATAGTGTTTCTATTAATAAATCAAAAGTTGCTAGAGCTAATTTTGCTTCTTTAGGAAATAATGCTAGTTCTGAATTTAGAAGAGCAATTTTTCAAGGAAATATTAACTATGAAAAACTAAGTAATGGTGAAACTAGAACAACTATAGTATGGTCAACTGTAAGAGATGGTCAAAAAAGTGCAAATGTACCTCCATTTTTAACAAAAGTATCATCAAGAGCAACTTCTATTGCTGGAGGTACTGTTGTAAAAGCTGTTGGAAACACTGAAGAGCTTACAAATGCAATTAGAAATATGGATAATGATAGCTCTTTTAGTGATACAGTTAAAGATTTAACAAGTGGTAATGAAGAAAACTTAGCTGATGGTGGTTTTGGTAATAATTCTGCTAATAGCTCTGAATCAAATGACTCTAGCTCTAGTGGAAACTCATCTAGTGGATGGGGTGGTGGAAGCTCTGGAGGTGGTTCAAGTGGTGGAAGCGGTAGCTCTGGAAGTGGTTCAAGTGGAGGAGGTAATACAACTCCACCTGTAGTTATTCCAGATAGTGGAAACAATGGTGGTTCTAATAGTGGGGGTGGTTCAAGTGGTGGTTCTAATAATGATAGTTCAACAAGATATAGTAAATGTCCACCAATAATAGAAAATGGAATATATACAGTTACTGAATATATTGATGGTTCTTGTGTACCTACAAATATGTCAAGTAGCATATATACAACTGCTCAAGGTTGCCCTCAAGAATTAGATTTTGATAAAAATATTGCAAGAATAAGTACTAGAACTTATGCTATGCCTATGGGAGTAGAAATTTTAGTTACTCCTTGTCAAAAAACTGATAAAACTGCCAATTTGGTTGAAACTCATAATGGTTGCGAATGGAAAGCAAATCTTGATAATGAAACAGCAAACTTACAGAAAAGATATTTTTTTCACTACAACAGTGAACCTGTATATGTAACACAGTGTGTAAACAGTAATAAAACTGCTCCTATAGAGCAATTTAAAGGTGATTTAGGTTGCCAACCTATTATTGACTGGACTGGTGGAACTTATCAAGAAACTGCTAGTGAAAATGGACTTTGTCGTCCTTTCAAAGATATGCAAAAAATCTATTATGATGAAGAGCAATGTCAACCTTTTGTTGATTTTGAAAAAGGTTATGTAACTATTGCAACAATACCTTATGTAAATCAAGAAACTGGTAGAAAATATATTGGAGCTTGTCAAAAAACAAATAAAACAGAAAGTATCAAATGGACAAATGAAACTTGTTCTAATGTTATTGATAGAAAAAGAAAAATTGGTATAGAGCAACATAGAGCATTTTACACTCAAAACGGTCAAAAAAAATGGTTAAATGAGTGTGGAAATAGTGAAAATACTTTTGAGCTACTTTTATTTAAAGAATATGATCAAGCTTGTAAAAATAAAATTGATTATGTAAATAAAGAAGTATATGAAAACTATAGAACCCTAACTAGGCTAGATGATAAAGTGATTGAAGTTGAAGGATGTAAATATGAAGATGAAAGACAAGAGCTAAAATCTACTTATGAAGGGTGTAAAAAAAGACACGATTTTCAAAATAAAAAATCTTATGAACAAGAAAGATTTTATTTTATGAAAGATGGAGATAGACAATATGTAAGTGAATGTAGAGATAGTAATATTGTTTATAATCACTACAACACAAGAGCAACTTGTGATATAGTTAATTCTGTTGGAAAAGTAATTGTTTTTGAGAGAAATGCAATCAATTTATATGATGACACTATTGAATATATTAGCGAATGCCGTCCAATTAGTGATGAAATTAAAGTTGAGCAAGAGTTTGTAGGTTATGAACACGATTTTAATCACGGACAATCTTATAGACTTGTAAGAGATTATTATATAGACCCAGTTACTCACGATAGAAAATATCTAACAAACGCCGTAAGAGATAATAAAAATTTTCCACACATTAAAGAAGCTGGAAATTGGGAACACAATGATGAATTAAAACATTCAGTTAGAAAATTAAGAATATCATTTATTGATACGGTTTTAAATAAAAAAATTTATCCAAATGGAGAAGACTTTTTTTATAGCGAACCTGTTGCTTATTCTGTACTTTTCGTTGGAGAAAAAATTGGAAGTAAATTTTCTGCAACAAGTCCTAATGTAACATTGTCTAATGGTACATACTATTACAATGGAAATGCCATTGACAGAAGTTTAAAACAAGCTATTTCACATATACATCAAACTAGCAATAGAAGTGGCTGTGGTTATGAATGGGGTGGTGATGATAGCAGCCATTATCTTATACCTACTGGAATGGGTGCTTATGGGTTAGGTTGTTATAACGCGGGTTGGAATGGTTCAGGTTATACTTCATCTTATGGTTACCAAACTAATTTAGAAACTATTACAAATATTTCTGAATATTTAAGAATTGATGGTACAAAACTAACAATTACAAACTCAACAAGATATAGAGCAGTGCCGTGATGAAAACTCATATTTTAATGCAAAGAACTCTAGAACCACTAGAAAAATATTTAAATACAAAAGGGCTTGTTGAAGTAATCATCAACAAGCCAGGAGAAATAATATTAGAAACAAAAAATGGATTTAAATATATTCAAGACAACTCTTTAACTCTTGAATATTTAGAAGGTTTCGCTCAACAATTAGCAACAACTGTAAACCAAAAATTTGGTGAATATCATCCCATATTATCTTGTACTTTGCCTATATACAACTATAGAACTCAAATTATGGGTAAAAGTGTTGTAGATACAAATTTTGCTATGGCTATAAGATGTGCTAGTGCAAATATATATGCTCTTGAAACTTGGTTTGATGAAAAAGAGATAAGTATTTTAAAAAATGCAATATTAACTAAAAAAAATATCTTAATTGCTGGAGGAACTTCTAGTGGTAAAACTACTTTTTTAAACTCTATATTATCATTAGTACCACATGAAGAAAGAATTTTAACTATTGAAGATGCTAAAGAGCTTGAACTTCCACAACCAAATGTAACAAGGTTATTAAAAAGTAAAATGGGAACAGATATAGCAAAAACAACTTATGCTCATCTAATAAATAGTGCAGTTAGATTAAGACCTGATAGAATTATTTTAGGTGAGTTAGATATTGACAACACTTTACCTTTTCTAAGAGTTTTAAATACTGGACATGGAGGAAGTATGGCTACACTTCATGCAGATAGTGTAGATAAATCAATTGAAGCACTAATTATGAATATTTCATTAGCTGGAGCTGGAGGAAATGAAAGAGCTATAGAGAAATATATCTTAAATGCTCTTGATATTATTGTTCATCTAAAAAGAATAGATAGAGTTACATATAAAGCAACTTTAAAGGAGTTAAACTAATATGAAAATATTATTATCAATCATAGCAATAATGTTTTTGATGATTGCCATATTATTTTTTGGATTATATCATCAATTTGGAAGTATAAACAATATTCCAAATTTTGAAACAATACTATATCTTTTAAAATCACAACATCCAAAATATCCAGATTCTATTATGATATTAACTGTATATATTATTGCAACTATATTTTTACCTATACTATTTATTGTTAGTTTATTTAAATATAAACATAATAATGAATATGGATATGCAAGATATGCAACTTTTGATGATATAAAAAAATTCAAATTAAATTCAAAAAGCGGGATAATATTGGGTCAAAGAGGAACTAGACTTTTAAGAAGTCAAGAGCCTCTAAGTACACTTTGTGTTGCTCCTCCAGGAACTGGAAAATCTGCTGGTTTTACTATTCCAAATGCTTTAGCTTATGAGCAATCACTATTTGTTCTTGATATAAAAGGTGAGATTAGTGAAAAAACAGCTGCTTATAGAAGTAACTTTTCAAAAATAATTATTTTTGATCCAGCAAATAAAGAAAATAAAACTGGTTTTAATCCATTTGATAAGAGCATTATAAAAAACTTTGATCAAAATGAAATAAATCAACATGTTCTTCAAATTGCTGAATTGATTTTTCAAAATAGCAAAGTTTCAAATTCAGATATGAGCCATTGGTATTTAGAATCTAAAAATCTTTTTGTTTTCATAGCTATTTATTTGATATTTATTTCACAAAAAAGCAATACTTTAATCTCTATTCCAGGAATAAGAAGCTTTGCTCTTTCTAGTCAAAATCTCAAAGAACATATTTTTGAAATTTTGGAAGAAAATCAAGATTTACCACAACTTGCAAGAGAATTAGGAAATGCTTTAATTCAAAAAGCAGAAAAAGAGTTTTCTGGTCTTTTTTCAACTTTTCAAACAAAACTACTTGTTTTCCAAGATGATTATGTTGCTAAATCTTTCTCTTTTAATTCATTTACTCCAGAACAATTTAGAGAAGAAAATATATCTTTTTATTTTAAAATTAAAGAAATAGATGCTGAAAGATTAGCACCTTTAGTAAGATTAACTTTAGATTTTTTTGTAAAAACATTACTAAAAAAAGAGAAGAAAAAAGATGATTTAAACATATTATTTTTACTAGATGAATTTCCAAGATTTGGAAGTATCCCAATATTATTAAAACTTCCAGCTATTGGAAGAAGTTATGGTTTACTAGCTATGTTTTTCTTTCAATCAAATGGACAAATAGCTGAAATATATCAAAGGCATGGAATGGAAGAACTAGATGCTACAACAGCTTATAAAATCATTTTAACACAAAATGAAGCTCAAACTGCAAAATCATTTTCTGATAGCATAGGAAACACAACTAGATTAATTAAAAAAGGTACAAGTAAAAGTAAAAATAATGATTTCTTTAGTTCTAATAGTGGTTCAAGCTCATCAAATGAAAATTTAGAAGGAGTTCCTCTTATAAGAACTGATGAACTATTATCTTTACCATTTGGTGAAATAATAGTATTAGTGCAAGGTTTTAGAAATATACCTATAAAAGCTAAAACACCATTTTGGTTTAAAAATCCACAAATGCTTGAAGCTGTAGAAAAGATATAATAATAAAAAATATTGACAACTATTTTTAATTCTTGTATAATTTCACCGTTAAGAGAATGTAAAAATAACTTAAGTGGGCTGATAATCCACGAAGTCGTGTAAAGGTAGAGCTTTTTAGCTTTACCTTTTTTTTTGCGGGTAGTGTAGCAATTTAAAGGGTGGGAGCGACTTTAAAAGGGGTTACCTTGCATTCTCTTATAGTGGTAATAGTTTTAATATGTATAGTATTTATTACTAGAGCATATTAATAAAAAGGATAGGACTTATCACCCTATCCTGTTACCACTACTTATAAAATCAATTTTTCCTCTTTTTTAGTAGCTTATCTAAAGTTTTAATAATCTCATTATTTTGTTTTATAAGATATTTTACTTCTGGAATTAAATTCTCTCTATTTGACAAATCTCTTTCTATCCATTTGCTTGGGTGTTCTCCACTATTATAAGCTTTAAGAGTTTGATTTATATTTGAAGTTAAATTTGCAACTGCTTGTCTAGTTCTTGCTGTATCTAATCTTATTTTACTTAGCTCATCAATTTCAATTTTATAATCTTCAGATAAACTAGATTTTAATCTTTCTCTTGCAAAAGAAGATAAATTTTCATAGCCCTCTTCCAAAGCTTTCTTTGTAAATAATATTTTATCTTCCAAGCTAATTCTAACTTCAATTTTACTGTTTCTAATTTCATTTGGATTTGATTTAATTTGTACGTTATTTAATTGGCTTCTATAATTTTCTGAAAAATCTTTTTTCATTCTAGCTCTGAAAAATTCTGAGAATGTTTTATAGCCCTCTTTTTTTGCAATTTTATATAACTCTTCTTTTTCTTCTAAATCTTCCAATCTTATTTTAATTACAACTTCTTTCATTTTATGCCTTTTTCTTTATTTTAACATATCATTTTTAAAAAAGGATACAAAGTAAGACAATAAACAGTATCCTGCCTCTCTTATTTTCTTTCTTTTTTTTACAAATTGACAAATTTGGAAAAAAAACGGCTCTTTTTGTGGTTGCTGTATCTTTTTTGACGGTTGCTCCTCTTTTTTTTGTGGTTGTTGGTGTTTATTCTATGGTTGCTATCTCTTTTTTTATGGTTGCAGTAGATTTTAAAGTTTATTTAGTTATTTATAATTACTAATTCAATTATAAAGTACGATATAAAATAGTATATATAATTAATTTATATATTTGATAATAGCTGAAATAAATAATTTTATTAAATATAAAGAGACACCTGTAAGGATACCTAAATAATATTTTTTGCGATTTTAGTTAGAGTTTGTTTATGTCAATACCGATATAATAAGGTTTATTTAATGGCGACCCCAGCATGATTCGAACACGCGTCATTAGGAGGAAATCCTAAGGTCCTTGGCCACTAGACGACAGGGTCATAAAAAGAATGTTGATTATATTTTAGTTTCCGTTTTAGTTTGCTTAAAAACTATAAGTTTATGTGCTTTATCTAATCTTTTTTAATCTACTTTTTGATAATTTATAAATTTTTGAAGCATTTGTTTCAAAAAAACCAATTTTATTTATAACTTCAACATCTGCATACTCTTTTGCATATTTATAATCAAAACTCTGCTTTGTTTTATTTGCTGAAGTAGATGATAAAGTTTTAAATTTTTTTATAAAATCATAAAAAGAGGATTCGCAACTAACAACTCTAAAAGATTTTAAATTTGGATAGATAAATGTTGTCTTAGAACTATTTCTAACCATTTTTCTATGATTCTTAGGAACTCTTGTAAACTCTTTTAATCTCTCAAAACTATCAAGAGTTTTTAATATTTTTTGATTTTTATCTCTATTTTTTATTACATTTAACCTCTCATCATCAAGTGATGAGAAGCCAACTGTAGTATCTGTTTGAACTAGATATAATAACCTTGAGTCCATTTTTAGTAGTTTAAAAACTCTTGAATAGATTTTGGAGTTGAAACATCTTTTGTTTTTAACTCTTTAATTGCATCAGTTGCAGCATTTGCAGCAGCCACTGTTGTAAAATATGGAACATTCATTCTTAAAACTGCTCTTCTAATCTCTTTTCCATCATCTTTAGAAGACTCTTGCTCACCACTTGTATTTATAGCCATCGCAATATCACCATTTGTCAATAAATCTGTGATATTTGGTCTTCCTTCACTTACCTTTAATACCTTTTCACAAGCAATTCCAGCTTCAGAGATTATCTTCTCAGTTCCACCAGTTGCACATATTGTAAATCCACTATCAACTAAACTACTTGCAATTTTACTTGCAAACTCTTTATCTAAATCACATAGTGAAATAAACACTTTTCCACTTTTTGGAAGTGAGTTTTTAGCAGCATTTTGAGATTTTGCAAATGCCATTGCAAAATTATCAGCAATACCCATAACTTCACCTGTAGATTTCATTTCAGGACTTAGAAGTAAATCAGCACCTGTTAGTTTATTAAATGGAAAAACTGACTCTTTAACAGCTACATGATCTTTTAATTTTGGTTTTAAAACTTTGTTATCTTCATATACAATCTCTCTATCATAAACTTTAAGAGCATCTCTTAAACTCTCTCCCCACATAACTCTAGTTGCAACTTTTGCAAGAGGAATTCCAGTTGCTTTACTTACAAATGGAACTGTTCTAGACGCTCTTGGATTTACTTCAATTAAATAGATTTGTCCTTTATGAATTGCATATTGAGTATTCATCAAACCAACAACTCCAAGACCTAAAGCCATCTCTTTAGTTTTTGATTCTAATTGTTTAATTAAATCATCACTTATAGAGATTGGAGGAAGTGAACAAGCACTATCACCTGAGTGAATACCAGCTTCTTCGATATGTTGCATAATTCCACCAATATAAACCTCTTTACCATCACTAATACAATCAACATCAAGCTCAATTGCTCTATCTAAAAATTTGTCAATTAAAACAGGAGCATCATTTGAAACTGAAACTGCCTCATCCATATACTGTTTTAGCTCATCCGTAGAGTAAACAATTTTCATTCCTCTTCCACCAAGAACAAATGATGGTCTAACTAACACAGGATATCCAATTTTTTCAGCTATTTGTATAGCTTCATCAATTTTTACAGCTGTTCCATTTTCTGGTTGTAAAAGACCAATTTTTTCAACAAATGCAGAGAATTTTTTTCTATCCTCAGCTAAATCAATTACATCAGCTGTTGTTCCAATAATTTTTGCTCCAGCTTTTGTTAAAGCTTGTGCAAGTTTAAGTGGAGTTTGTCCACCAAAATGAACAATTACACCATCTGGTTGCTCTTTTTCAACTACACTTCTAACATGTTCAAAATCAATTGGTTCAAAGTATAAAACATCTGATGTATCATAATCTGTACTTACAGTTTCAGGATTACAGTTGTACATAATTGTTTTTACACCCATTTCAGCTAATGCAAAACTTGCGTGTACACAACAATAATCAAACTCAATTCCTTGACCAATTCTATTTGGTCCTCCACCAATAATCATAACTTTTTTATCTTTTGATTTTATAGCATCTTTTTTAGGTAGTTTTGTAATATTTGTTGTTGAGTATAGATATTGATTTAGAGCTTTAAACTCTCCTGCGCAAGTATCAACTTCATTGTATTCAAAATCTATATCAAATTTTTTTCTAGCTTGATAAACATCTTCTTCAGTTTTTCCAATTAAAGAGGCAATAAATTTATCACTAAACCCATTTGATTTTGCTCTTCTTAGAAGCTCTTCATTGTTTAAAATATCTGAACTTGCTATCTCTTTTTCTAAATTATAAAGTTCTCTAAATTTAGCTAAGAACCAAGGATCTATTTTTGATAACTCAAATATATCCTCATTTGTTAAACCTTGTCTCATACCATCCATTAGATATAAAAGTCTTTTATCATTTGGTCTTCTAATCTCTTTTTTGATTAACTCTAAATCTGTTGAGACAGTGTCAAATCCACAAAGTCCAGTTTCAAGTGAACACATAGCTTTTAGAATTGATTCATTGAATGTTCTTCCAATAGCCATAACTTCACCTACTGATTTCATAGAAGTTGTTAAAGTTGAGTTTGCTTTTGGGAATTTTTCAAATGTAAATCTTGGAACTTTTGTAACGATATAATCAACTGAAGGCTCAAAACAAGCTAGTGTTCCTGTCATATCATTTTCAATCTCATCAAGTGTAAATCCAACTGCTAAAAGTGTTGATACTTTTGCTATTGGATAACCTGTTGCTTTTGATGCAAGTGCAGAACTTCTAGAAACTCTTGGATTCATCTCAATTACAAGCATTCTTCCTGTTTTTGGACACATAGAGAATTGAACATTTGATCCACCACTATTTACTCCAACTTCTCTTAGAATTGCAAAAGATGCTTCTCTCATTTTTGCATACTCTTTATCTGTAAGTGTAAGCGCAGGTGCAATAGTTATACTATCTCCTGTATGAACTCCCATAGGATCAAGATTTTCAATAGAACAAACAACTATACAGTTATCATTTGTATCTCTAATAATCTCCATCTCATACTCTTTCCAACCTAAAACCGATTCTAAAATCTCAATCTCATTAATAGGAGAAGCATCAAGTCCAGCTTGAGCTAAAACTTTAAACTCTTCCATATTATAAGCAACTCCACTTCCAGCACCTGCAAGTGTAAATGAAGCTCTTGAAATAACAGGGAAACCAATCTCTTTAGCTAATCTCATAGCCTCTTCAAGATTATAAGCATTTTCACTTCTTGGTAAATCAAGACCTATTTTTTTCATAGACTCAGTAAAAAGATGTCTATCTTCACCTTTTTTAATTGCTTCTGGATGAACTCCTAAGAATTGTATACCTTCAAGTAATCCTTTTGAATACATAGATGTAGCAACATTTAATGCTGTTTGACCCCCCATTGTAGGTAAAATAGCATCAATTTTCTCTTTTTTAATGATATTTAAAACAACCTCTTCTGTGATTGGCTCAATATAAGTCTTATCAGCAAACTCTGGGTCTGTCATTATTGTTGCTGGATTTGAGTTTACCAAAACAACTCTATATCCTAACTCTTTTAGAGTCTTTGTCGCTTGTGTTCCAGAGTAATCAAACTCGCACGCCTGTCCTATAACAATTGGTCCTGAACCAATTAACAAAATATTTTTTATATCTTCTCTTTTTGGCATACTTTATCCTTTCGCTGATTTAAAATTTGGCAAGTTTATCCAAAAAGTGCTTAAGTTTTTGTTATGTGAAATGCTTATGTAGTAGTTATTTAGAAGATTAGTTACTGTTTTTTACAGTAAAAACTAATTTTGCCTCTTCTAATAGTTTTTGTGCTAATTCTAACTCTTTTAAACCCTCATTATAAAGTTTAATTGAATCATTTAAAGTAATATCGTTTTTTGTAAGTTGTTCTAAAATCTCTTTTGCTTTTATTATTTTCTCTTCAAAATTTAACGCTTCTTTTTTTTGTTCCACTTTTTAATCCTTTAAAATATCTTTTATATGCTCTTCAAATTTATCAACTTCTACTAAAAATGAGTCATGACCACTTGAACTGTCAACTTCAAGATAAGTTACTTGATCTTTTTTGCCAATTTTTATCATAATATCTTCTATCTCTTTCATCTCACTTGGGAAAAATAGCATATCATCTTTAAAAGATATTAAATGAAGTTTACCCTCAATTTTTGAAAAAGAGTCTTCTAGTTTATCTTTGTTTCTTCCAGCATCAAATATATTTATTGTTTTACAAATATATAAATATGAGAGTGGATCAAAAAACTTTGGAAAACTATAGGAGTTATGTTCAAGATATCTTTCAATCTCAAATCTTCCAAAAAGTTCATAAAGTCCATCTGTACTTACATAATCTCTTCCAAATTTTTTATTAAATAAAGCTGGACTTAAATAAGCTATCAATCCAGCCATTCTTCCAACTGCAAGCCCTACTAATCCTCTTGCTTTTAGATCATCTTTATCATAATTTCCATTTAAAAAACTAGGATCATGTCTTATTGCTTCAATTGCTATTTTATTTAAAGCAACTGCCCAAGGTCTTGTATATGCTGTACAAGCAAGTGCTATGTAATGTTTTGCAAAGTTTGGATGTTCAATACTGTAACATAAAGTTTGCATTCCACCCATACTTCCACCAATTACAGCAATAGCATTTTTAATTCCTAAATGTTTATATAATCTCATTTGAGCATTTACAATATCTGAAATTGTCAAAACTGGAAATTTAAGTCTATACTCTTTTTTGGTAGATGGATTAATACTTAATGGACTTGTTGAACCATAAGAGCTTCCAATATTATTTGAGCATATTACAAAATATTTTTCTGTATCAATTGTTTTACCATCTCCAATAAACTTATCCCACCAACCAGCTTTTGCTTCATTTTCATAACGACCAGCTGCGTGATGACTTCCTGATAATGCATGACAAATAACAATTACATTTGATCTATCTTCATTTAGTGTTCCATAAGTCTCATAGATTATTTCAAACTCTTCAAGTAATCTTCCACTCTCAAGATATAAAGGTTCATTAAACTTCTGCGTTTTTGTCTCTATTTTCAAAATATTTTTCCAAATTTCCATAAATTTAAGGTTAAAGTTTAGCTAAAATAAAATAAAAAAGCCTTTTAAGTGACACTTTTTTTAAATGCTAATAAAAATTTTATATTTTATCAAAGATTATAAGTAAAATTTTATATAATCATAGTCTTAAATTATAAAAAGGATTTTTGTGAATAAAATTGAAGAGCTAAAAAATATTTTAATCGATGGTGTTTTACCTGAATTAAATAGTGAAATAGATGCTTTAGAAAAATTAATTAATAAAAAAAATAGTAAAGATTTAATAGAAGAGCTAAACTATTTAAAAGATGTAAAAAGGTTTTATGATGAAGCTTTAAGGCTTATAAATGAGAATAAATTAAGTGTTCAAGAGGCCCAAAATATACTTCTTGATTTAGAAGATATGGAAGAAGATGAGGGAGATTTATAGTGTTTGATTTAGAGATTTATGAACTAATTTTTATTGGTATGTTTGTTGTTGCCTTTATTTTTGGTTTTATTGCTCAACAAAAACAGTTTTGTTTTAGTGGAAGTATAAAAGATTATTTACAAATAAAATCTACAAAAAGGGCATCTAGTGTTGTTATGGCTATGATTGTTGCAATAATTTCAACTCAACTTTTTGTATATTTTTATGATATTGATTTATCATCTAGTTCATACTTTAAAAACAACATAAACTACTTTGCAATAATTATTGGAGGAGCTTTATTTGGTGCTGGAATGATGATAGCTGATGGATGTAGTAGTAGAAGCATAGTAAAATTTGCACAAGGTGATACAAATGCTTTAATCACTCTCTTATTTATTGCAATTTTTGCATTTGCAAGTACAAGAGGAGTTTTAGCTCAAGGTGTAAACAGTGTTATTAATAATGAATTTTTAATATCAATTTCAAGTTATATAACAAATTTTCAACTGAATATATATTTTGTTTTAATAGTTCTTTTTGCAATTTTACTATTTTTAACAAAAAAGATAAAAAGAGCAATTAGTTTATATGATGGTATGATTATTGGTCTTCTAGTAGGAGTTTCTTGGTTTCTAACAGGATATTTAGCGCTAGAAGATTTTGAGAATACAATTCAAGTTCAAGCTATTAGTTTTGTCTATCCAAGTGCAAAAACTTTAGAGTTTTTTACTTTTTTTGAAATCACTGAGCTTAGTATTGGTGTTTGTTTAGTAATTGGTGCTATGTTTGGAGCATATTTTTCTACATTTTTTAACAAAAAATATAGTTTTGGATGCACATCTCAAATAACATTTAACAAACTAAAATATAATATTATTGGTGGTTCACTTATGGGAGTTGGTGGAATCATGGCTATTGGATGTACTGTTGGACAAGGTTTAAGTGGAGTTTCAACACTTCTATTTAGTTCATTTTTGGCAATAATATCTATTGGAGTATCTGGATATATAACTGGAAAAATCCTACATAAAAAAGATAGACTTCCTATGTGTTTCTTATTTGAATGGGATGATGAGAAGAAAAACAAACCTATAAACTATGAGATTTAAATCTCATAGTATTTTTTTAATGATGTAGATGATACTCTACTGTATATCCTCTCATTCTTGGAGGAGTATCAAGTTTACTTTCAACACTATCAAACTTATCTTCAAAATTTAGATTTTCATTTGTTTCATCAATACTTTCGTCATCTTCATCTTTGTTTTTAGTTTCAAAACCTGTTGCAATAATTGTAATTTTTACTTGATCTGGTTCAAAAGTATCATCATAAGTTATACCTTGAATAATC
Source organism: Aliarcobacter skirrowii CCUG 10374 (assembly GCF_003544835.1). Lineage (NCBI taxonomy): Bacteria > Pseudomonadati > Campylobacterota > Epsilonproteobacteria > Campylobacterales > Arcobacteraceae > Aliarcobacter > Aliarcobacter skirrowii. The sequence continues at coordinate 1,271,609 of NZ_CP032099.1, forward strand.
TTTGCATATTTATCAACTCTTGAACCAATAGTTGTTAAAATATCAGTTACTTCTAAAAGTCCAATATCTGGGCTAATTGTTAAGTGAACTAAAGCACCTTTTGCACCATCAAGAGGAAGTTTTTCTAACAATGGAGAGTTTATAGCATTATCAAGTGCTCTTCTTACAGCATGCTCACCCTTTGCTTTTCCAATTCCCATAAGTGCAATACCTTTGTACTTCATAATTGTTTTAACATCTGCAAAATCGGCATTTTGATCACTTCCACTACCTGGATTTAAAATAACTTGACTCATACCATTTACAGCTTGATATAAAATATTATCAACAATTTTATAAGCATTTTTTAGTGTTATTTTTTCATCAACTGTTTCAATTAGTTTATCATTTGATATTACAATTAAAGAGTCACTTACTTTTTTAAGCTCATCTAAACCTGTATTTGCAAGCCCAGCTTTAAAAATACCTTCATGAGCAAAAGGTTTTGTAACAACCGAAACTGTTAAAGCTCCAACCTCTTTTGCTGCTTTTGCAACAATTGGAGCAGCACCTGTTCCAGTACCTCCTCCAAGTCCTGCTGCAATAAATACAATATCAGCTCCAGCTAAAGCAGTTTTAATCTCCTCATAACTCTCCAAAGCAGCATCTCTTCCAACCTCAGGATCCATTCCAGCACCAAAACCTTTAGTTAAATTTGGTCCAAGTTCAATTTTTATTGGAGCTTTTGATACATGAAGTGCTTTTAAATCAGTATTTGCAACAATTAAATCCACCATATGAATTCCCTCTTCAATAGTGTGATTTACCATATTACAACCACCACCACCAACTCCAATTACTGCAATTTTTGGTAAATTTGTAGATAGTGCTCTTGTTGGTGATTTTTCTCTAACTATAATATCATCCATCTCAAATAAATTGTTATTCTCCATTAAAACCACTCCGTTAATTTTGTAAATATTCCACTTTTTTTCTTTTTTTGTAGAGGCTCAAGAAGTGTATTTTCAACTCTCTCAGATTGTAGATTTAAATCTTGATTATAGTTTGTTTTTATTGCTTCAATAGGTTTCTCTTTTTTTATAGGTTTTAATAATCTTTTGTTAGAGTCTAACTGATAACCTCTATTTATTCCTAAACCAAACATTATAAGACCAACAATTGAAGCTTTATTTTGTTCATCAAAACTTACTCTAAAAGCGTTTGGAAGAGTTTTTGGAGATGAAATTGCAACAGGAATTCCTTCAAAAACTCTTTTTGCCAACTCTTTTATTCCATGAATTTCACTCATTCCACCTGTTAGAACTATTCCAGAACCAATATTATCAAGCAAAGCATTTCTTTTTAACTCATTTCTTACTAAAACCAAAGTCTCTTCAACTCTTGCGTGAACAATACCTTGAATAAAATCTAAAGCAACCTCTTCTTTATTCTCTTCATCATTTATTCTAGGAACAGAAACAGATGCTCTTGATTGACCATCTTCAAAAGCTGAATAGTTTTTAATTAATGATCCATGCTCTATTTTTAACTTCTCTGCAAAACTTATTGGAGTTTGTAAAGTAATAGATATATCACTTGTTATATTTTTTGAACCAACAGGTAAAAATCCATTATAAATTATTGAACTACCTTTATAATATACAAACTCTGTTGTTGTAGAACCTAAATTTATAACAACTGCACCAATCTTTTTTTGTTGTTCATCTAAAGTTGATAATGATGCAGCATAAGAGTCTAAAACAAAACTAATATCCTCTATTCCAAAAACCTTTAGAGCTGATTTTATATTTATTAAAGCATTTCTTTTTGCAGTTACAATATATACATTTACCTCTAATCTACTACCATTCATTCGAATTGGATTATCAACCTCTATATCATCAACCATAAAAGATATTGGAATTACATGAACTAAATCATAATCAGAGTTTATTGTAGTATTTGAAAGTGCCATTTGCATAGCTTGATTAATATGAGATTCTGATATTAATCCATTTTGAATTGTAACAGCACCTGAACCCTTTACTCCTGTTGTATAATTTCCAGAAATAGATACAACAGTAGTTCCTATACTTTCATGAACTGCCTCTTTTGCTTTTAAAATTGCCTCTTTTATGCTTCTTGAGGCATCATCAATATTTATTATTAAACCTTTATTTACCCCACTACTTTGTGCTGTTCCATAACCTAAAATCTCTATACTATTATCTGCATCATATTTTGGTTTTGAAATAGCTGCTACAACTGCGCTAGAGCCAATACTTAAAGATAAAAAAACATCTGTTGTATTATTCAATTTTACTCCTTATTTTGCATATAAGTCTTAATCTCATATTTTTGTTCTAATTTTTTTAAAAGATTAGTTAAAAGTTCGTTTTCAACCAAACTTCCTATCTCTTGTTTTACTAAATTTGAGTTTTGTTCACTATAATTTTTTAATCTTGAGTCAACTATTCTAAACATAACAGCTTTATCATCAAACTTAATAGAAGACTCTTTTGAAGTTGTTACAAAAAGATTATTTAAAAACTCTTGTGCTTCATCTTGACTTAAACCTTTAATTTTTGAACTGCTTGCTCGATTAATATTTTTTACAACACTTCCTTTAAAGTTTGTTAGCTCTTTATCTATTTTTGCATCTAAAGCTTCATGTTTTTTATCAAGTAAAGCATCAGCATAAACCATAGTTTTTGCCTCTTCAAAAGTAAGTGGTTTTGAAGGAATTTTTTTAACAACTTTTACAATATAAAAACTATTTTTTTCTAAAAACGGTCTTGTTATATCTCCCTCTTTTTGCTCTAAAATCTTCTCTATATTTTCACTTGAAAAAGGTATCTTATCTTCTGCATAAACTCTTTTTGAGTCAAAATTCTCTTCACCTTTTTTAAGTTTTAAATATAAATTTAAAGCCTCTTTTTTTGATTCATTCTCATTTAAATCAGCAATAACTTCATCTTTTGCCTCTTCAAAAGATTTAAGTTTTCCATCTTCAAATCTATAATCAAGTTTAAATCTATCATAATATTTTAAAATCTCATCTTCTTTTATATTACTATTTTTAATATCATACTTTTTAATCTCTAATTCAAAACTAGGAGTGCTATTGTAGTTTGAACTATTTTGTTCAAAATACTCTTTTACCATCTTCTCATCAATTTTCAGATTTATATCATCTATTGATAAAATTTTATATTCAATATCATCTTCAATAAATAGAAGCTTACCAATATTTTCTAACTCATTATCACTAACATTTAAAGAGAAAATTGCTTGAATTTTTTGAAAAAGTATTGTATCTTTTAGGCTATTTTCAAACTCTTGTGGTGTAATTCTATTTTGAGCTAAAACTTTTACATATTGTTCTTTACTAAATTTACCATCAACTTTAAACTCTTCATATTTTAAAATCTCTTTAGCTATCTCTTCATCAGTTGTAATTAAACCTAAATCTTCACCATAAACTAAAAGTAATTTTTTTTGTAAAAGTTGAGATAGAGCAATATCCTCAAGTCTTAATTGCTTTGCTAACTCTTGATTAAATGAATCTCCAAATAGTTGTGCATATTGTCCATATAAACTTGAATACTCTTTATTTAACTCTTCAAAATTTATCTCTTTATTTCCAATAGTTGCTACTACTGATCCTTTTGAACCATAGTTATATGATCCCCAACCAACGAATCCAGCACCAACAAAGGCAATAGTACTAATCCAAATAGTAATAACCAACCACTTTTTATGTCTTTGCATCCAAGTTATCATAAATATAAATCCTCATTGAAATTTTTAGCTATTATGATACAAAAATCTTGCTTGTATGTTATTTAAAGTGTTATGCTTAGTGTATTGTTTTGCTCATTTTCTATTTTACTATCTAACAAATCATTTATTACACTCTCTCGTTTTGTTATCTCTATTTTTTTACAAGCACTTTTAAAAGCCTCTTCCTCTCCAACAATAAAACACATATCTTTTGCTCTTGTAATTGCTGTGTAAAGAAGTTTTGTATTGTGCATTATGTAGTGCGAAAAACTCATTGGAATTAGTGCATTTTCATACTCCATTCCTTGAGTTTTATGTATTGTTAAACAGTATGCCAAATTTAGAAGTGAGCTAATATTATCAAAATCATAAAAAACTACCATATCATCATTTGGATATAAAACAATACACTTTTGCTCATCAAAATCAAGTTTTATTATAAGCCCTAACTGTCCATTATAGACTCTTCTTTCCATATATTCACTTGAATTTGATTTATACATACTCATAGTTTGAGCTTTCATATTCTCATTTTTTATATGAATAACCTTATCGGTTAGTTTATACTCCATCTCTTTTATTTTTAAACTTCTATTTTTTGTATGATTAAAGAGTCTTTGAAGTTCAGTATTTAAGTTATCTACTCCTAATATTCCAGCTTTCATAGGGGTAATTACTTGAAAAAGAGTCAAAGCTTTACTTATGTTTTTTGCTTTTATATAGTCATAATATTGAACTATATAATCACTTGCAATATTTAAAATAGTATTTAAAATATACTCACTATTTTCAACTCTTAAATCAAAAAATTCATTTTGATTTAGTGAATTTTTAACACCATAATAGTTTTTAATAGATACATCAATAAATTTAAAATCTTCAAAATCCTCTTTATAGTTTGGTAACTCACCTTTTCTTATCTCATTTGCAATTAGAGCTATTGCTTGATTCTCATTTTGCCTATAAATTTTTGTAAGTTTACAAATTGGTGCTAACTCATATTTTATGCTATCAGCTAAGATATTTCCAGCTCCAATAGCTGGTAACTGTCCATCATCTCCGACAATAATAAAAATTGTATCATCACTAATTTTTGAGATGATTTGATAAAAAGTTACTGAGTTTACCATTGATGCTTCATCTAATAAAATAACTTTATATGGGAAAAAATCCTTCTCTTTGTGCTTCATCAAAAGGCTTTGAATTGTGCTTGAGTTATATCCTGTTGTATCACTTATTCTTTGACTTGCAATTCCTGAAAGTGCAATAGTTATAATATCATCATAAGAGACAATCTCTTCAAGAAGCTCCAAAATAGCCCTACTTGAAGTTGATTTTCCAGTTCCTGCATAACCTATTAAAAATAGAGTCTTCTCTCCACTATTTATAAGTTCAACAGCTTTTTTTTGTTCATCACTTAAAATAAAACCTAAACTGCTCTCTTTTTTATCTAAATACTCTTCAAAATTTTCAACAATTTTTCTATTTTTGTCATCTTTTCTTCTATTAAAAAACTCTAAGATGCTTCGCTCTGAAAAATATAACATTGATAGTGCAACTCTATTTTCACTTGTTTTATAAATCTCCTCTTTTGCCAACATCTCAACTAAAACATTCTCATATAACTCATCTTGTTTTGAAAATCTCAAACTATCATCAAGAAGTTTATACAAATGAAATTTATCAATTGATGAGTTTCCATTATTATCACAATACTCTTTTAAGGTGTAGTTTAGGCAAGATTTTATTCTAAAAGGTGATTTTGGATCAATTCCTAAAGCTTTTGCAATCTCATCTGCTCTTTTAAAACCAATACCTTTTATGTTTGTTAAGATATATGGGTTTTCTTTTATTTTTTCTATTAAATTATCGACTAAATTAAATGTTGAGTATATTTTTGTAATTAAATTTGCAGATACACCAAACTTACCCAAAAAACTTCCCAACTCTCTTAAATGTTTAAATTGATGCCATGAGTCTAAAATAGTCTTTAGCTTCTTCTCTTTTATACCTTTAAAATTTAAAAGTTCATTTGGATTATTCTCTAAAATCTCTATTAATTTTGCTTCACCATATTTTTCTAAAATCTCGCTTGCTGCTTTTTTTGTAAAACCTTTTACTATTTTTGTAAGAAAAAAATAGAGTTCATTATCTTTTATTTGTAATGTATCAAACTCAAATTGAACACCATATTTACTATGAGTTATCCAATTCCCACTAAGTTCAATCTCCTCTCCAAGCAACTTTTCTATATTTGCATCAAAATATGTTCCACAAATTTTTTGATTATTTTCTAAAACAGCAATAATATATCTGTTCTCTTCATTTTGATATAGAACTTTTTTTAAAACTCCACTTAGTTTATAACTTTTTTGATTAGTTTCCATCATCAAATCTATCTTTTTTATGTTTCTCTTTTTTGTATGTAGCTTTATTTTTCTCTTTTTGAAGTAAATTTGCATCTTTTAGTAAAGTTGCTCTCTCATCTTCAAAACTTTCACTTGGATTTTTTGCAAACTCTAATGTTTTTTTTATAAAGTTATCTACACTTGAGTAATAATCTGAATATAACTCAACTTTTGGTGTTTTACACATATCTTCATAGTTTTTAAATGTTCTTTTTAAAAAAATCTCTTTATTGAAATTTTCAAGTTTTAATAAAGAGATTGTTCTAGTTAAAAACTTCTCTGCTACTCTTATATATCTAATTCTTAGTTGCTTATCATTTAGATTAAAGCCCATTTAAAAACCCTTTTTCTTTTAAAAATTTGCTGATTATAACCAAAATAATTTAATATTAATAAAAATATTACAAAATGCAATAATTTTAATAAAGCAAAATGGTATAAATTTTTTGATAAAATATATACCTATTTTTCAAAAAGGACAAATTATAGAAAATTTTTCAAAACTAAATTTAAACGAAAAGATTTTAAAAGCAATTTCTGATTTAAACTATGAATCTTTGACGCCTATTCAAGAGAAAGCTATTCCAATAGCAAGAAAAGGTAGAGATATTATTGGTATTTCTCAAAGTGGAACTGGTAAAAGTTGTGCCTTTATTTTACCAATTTTAGAATCAATATTAAAAGATCAAGAGCTTGGTAAAAATAGAGTTTTAAGAGCATTAATTATAGCTCCAACTAGAGAGTTGGCAAAACAAATTGTAAAATCTATTGAAAATTACTCAAAATATATGGATGTAAAAACTGTATCAATTTTGGGTGGTGAGAGTAAAAATTTACAAGCAAAAAAATTATCAAATGGTGTTGATATAGCAGTTGCAACAGCTGGAAGACTGCTTGAGCATATCAAAGAGAATTCAATAAATCTATCAAGTGTTACAAAAGTAGTTATTGATGAGTTAGATGTAATGCTTGATATGGGATTTTTAAAAGATTTAGAGCAAATTTTGCCTTATATTGGTAAAAATAGACAAATATCTATGTTTAGTGCAACAATAAATTCAACTGTAAAAACTTTGGCAAAACAGTTTTTAAATGATCCTGTTGTTATTGAAGTTACTACTCAAAGATCAAATGTAAAAAATATAACTCATGAGGCTATTTTAGTTGATGAGGATAGAAAACTTGAAGCCTTATCATACTTTATTGGTTCAAAAAATATATCACAAGCTTTAGTTTTTGTAAATCAAAAATCACAAGCCGATACTTTAGTTGAAAACTTAAATCTTGATGGTTTAAAAGCTGCTTGTATTCATGGCGATGTTAGACAAAGTACAAGAGCATTAGCACTTAGAAAATTTAAAGAAAAAGAGCTAAGAGTTTTAGTAGCAACTGATATAGCAGCACGAGGAATTGATATAGAAAATCTTCCTTGCGTAATAAACTTTGCACTTCCTCAAAGTATTGATGATTTTACTCATAGAGTTGGAAGAACAGGAAGAGCTGGAAATGATGGACTTGCAATTACATTTTTAAGTGTAAAAGATTATAAATTTTTTGCTGATATTGAAAAAGAGTTAATTCTTAGTGTAAAAAGATATGAACTTGAGGGATTTGCTACAAAAGAGAAAAAACCAAGAGTAAAATCAAAACAACAAAAATCTATAAAAGATAAAAAATTTGAAGCAAAAAAAAGAGAGGAAAAGGTTAAGAAACCTAAAAAAACTAAATCTAAAAAAGTAACAAAGAGAGGATAAAATGAAGAATAAAAATTTTAAAAGATTTAAAGATATTGCAAAAGTTAGTGGACTTAGTAGCTTTTTAATTTTAGGTTTAACAGCTTGTAATAACAACTCAAATCAAGGTCAATCTTCAAACAATACTATATCAGAAGCTTCTCAACAACAAGGGGCATTTGTTATAGTTGAGCAAGATGCTAGTGGAAATTACAAAATTGCAGATGAGTTTCCAGCATCTAAAACAACAATAGTTTTAAGAAGTCCTGATGGAAGTGAGAGAATTTTATCTCAAGCAGAGATTGATCAGCTTGTTAAAGAAGAAGAGAAAAAAATAGATGCTGGAACTTCACCTCTTACAAATCCAGAGATGAGTAGTGGTGGAATGGGACTTGGTGGAGTTTTATTATCTTCAATTGCAGGAGCAATGATTGGTTCTTGGCTTGGTAATAAACTATTTAATAACCAAAACTTCCAAAACCAAAAAGCAGCACAATATAAATCTCCTCAAACTTATAGTAAATCTCAAAGTTCATTTAATAAACCAGCTACTTCAAATACAAGTTCACAAAAAAAGAGTGGATTTTTTGGTGGTAATAATACAAACAGAACAACAAACTCATCAAGTTTTGGAAGCTAAAAATGAGATTAGAAAAAATAGATGCTCTTGATAATAAATATTTAGAATCAATAGGTTTTACATGGCATACAGATAGCGATGAGAGCTCATATATTGCAAATGAGTTAGTAGTAATTAGTGAAGAGGAAGCTGAAGCTTTTTATGAAGCTACAAATGAACTTTATGATATGTTTATTGAAGGTGCTCAATATGTAATAGACAATGAGTTATTTCATGAGTTAAATATCCCTTTTAATTTAGTTGAAGTTATAAAAGAGTCATGGGAAAATGATGTTCATTGGCATTTGTATTCAAGATTTGATTTAGCAGGTGGAGTTGATGGTAAACCTATTAAATTAATTGAGTTTAATGCAGATACACCAACTTCACTTTTTGAAACAGCAATAATTCAGTGGGCAATGCTAAAGAAAAATGGTTTAGATGAGAGTAGTCAATTTAATAACTTATATGATGCCTTAAAAGAGAACTTCAAAAGAATCATCACTTTAGATAGTGATATTGAAAAATTTGATGAGTATTATTCAAAACTTGGTTGGAAAATACTATTTTCTAGTATTTCAAGCTCAAGTGAAGATATAAATACTACAAAACTACTTCAACATATTGCTTCTGAAGCTGGTTTTAATACAGATTTTGAGTTTATAGAAAATGTTAATTTTAGTGATGATGGAATATTTAAAGATGATGAGTTATTTGAGTTTTGGTTTAAACTAATTCCTTGGGAAGATATAGCAATACAAGAGAGTGAATTGGCTTTAATTTTAACAGAGATTATAAAAGAGAAAAGAGCAATTATTTTTAATCCAGCTTACACTTTAATATTTCAATCAAAAGCATTTATGAAAATTTTATGGGATTTATATCCAAATCATCCACTACTTCTTGAGACATCTTTTGAACCACTTGTTGGTAAAAAATATGTTGAAAAAAAGGCTTTTGGAAGAGAAGGTGCAAATGTAAAGATTATCAACTCTGATGGAAGCGTTGAGATTGAAAATGGTGGTGAGTATGAAGGTCACAAATCAATTTTCCAAGAGTATGTAGATTTTATAAAAGATTCTAAAGGAGAGTGTTATCAAGCTGGAGTTTTTTATGCTTACGAAGCTTGTGGCTTAGGATTTAGAAGAGGTGGTAAAATTTTAAATAATATGTCTAAATTTGTTGGACATATTATTAAATAGAATTTGTTACTTTTCTTCAAGATAATCTAATTTTATAGGTTAAAACAAACTTAATTAAGATTATCTTGATTAAATTAAAATACAATACAAATTATTTAATTTTTGAGGTAAAAAATGAACGAAAATACTAAAAGAGAAAAATCTCTTACAATGACAATGTTAATGACTCCAGAAAAAGCAAACTTCTCTGGAAAAAATGTACACGGTGGTGAGATTTTAAAAATGCTTGATCAAGTTGCTTATGCTTGTGCAGCTAGATATTCAGGGCATTATGCAGTTACTTTATCTGTCGATATGGTGTTATTTAAAAATCCAATAAAAATTGGCTCACTAGTTACATTTCACGCTTCTGTAAACTATACAGGAAGAACATCTATGGAGATTGGAATAAAAGTTATCTCTGAAGATATTAAGGATCACACAATAAAAAATACAAATGTATGCTACTTTACAATGGTTGCAGTTGATGAAAATGGTGTTCCAATGCCAGTTCCAAAACTTGAACTTATAACAGAAGATGATAAAAGAAGATATAACGACGCTTTAAAAAGAAGAGAGTTTAGAATGTCTTCAAGACATGCAAAACAGTAATTAATGTTTTGTGGTATTGATGAAGCAGGACGAGGACCACTTGCTGGTCCTTTGGTTGTTGCTGGTGTTATTTTATTAGAAGATATACAAAACCTTGCAGATTCAAAAGTTTTAAGCGAAAAAAAACGAGAAAAACTCTTTGATGAAATTAAACAAAAATCAAAATATCATATAGTTTTTAAAAGTGCTAAACAAATAGATGATTTAGGAATCTCTTTTTGTATAAAAGAGTCTATTTGGGAGATTATGCAAAATTTACAAAATGATGCAAGCTCTTTTTTAATGGATGGAAATACAAATTTTGGTATAGAAAATCTTCAAAAAGAGATAAAAGCAGATGCAAAATATAAAGAGGTAAGTGCTGCTTCAATTCTAGCAAAAGTAAGCCGAGATAGATTTATGGATTCAATCTCAGAAAACTATCCAGAATATAACTTTAAAAAACATAAAGGTTATGGTACAAAAGCCCATGTTGATGCCATAAAAGAGTTTGGAAGAAGTGATATTCACAGATTTAGTTTTAAATTAAAAGCTTTAAAAGAGGTTTAAATTTTAATCTTTTTTTAACCACTCTTTTAAACTCTTTAAATCCTCTAAATTTTTAGGCTCAATTTTTAAAATATCAGCCAAACTTTTTACACCCATAGATAGAAGATATTGTAAATTATGATCAAAAGTCGCCTCTTCTATTACAAAAATATTATCTTGATGAACTTCAAACATATATCCACCATTTGGAATAGGAGTTTGAGATAAAGTTACAGTGTAGTAATCTTTTATAATACTTTGTTTTTGAGAGTACATAAGCCCAATATTATATGAATCATTTCCAAAACCTCTAATAGCAACAACCAAAACTTTTGTTTCACCTTTTTTTGAAGAGTTGAAAATTCCTACAATATCCTTTATTGTTGAATATCCTGGGATTTTATTTAAAAATTTTTCTGTATAGCTAAGAGCTCTTGTCTCAATAAATTGACCTACAATATATAGTAAAAAAACAAAAACAAAACATACAACAAAAAACCAAAAAATAGGATTTGAATCTGAGTTAACTCCAACAAAATCTAAAACACTATTTACCAAAAAATCTATTTTTCCAAACAACCAAAAAACTACTATAGTAATAAGTGCAACTGGAAGTACCCAAAATAATCCTTGAAGAACTATCTCAAAAAAATGTTTTAATTTTCTCTTTATCAAAATCTCTCCTAAAATAATTTTTGAAACTATATCAAAAAATCAATATTTTTAATCTACTCATATCTTAATGCTTCAATTGGATTTAATCTTGCAGCTTTTCTTGCTGGAAAATATCCAAAAACAACACCAATTAAAGTTGAAAATATAAATGCTACAAAAATAATTTGATAATTTATAATAAATGGTAAATCAAGTAAATTTACAACACCATATCCAATTGATAATCCCAAAAACACTCCAATAATTCCACCCCAAGTTGATAAAACAACAGCCTCTACTAAAAACTGCATCAAAACCTCTTTCTCCATAGCTCCAATTGCAAGTCTTGTACCTATTTCTCTTGTTCGCTCTGTTACAGATACAAGCATAATATTCATAATTCCAATTCCACCAACAAGCAAACTAATTGCAGCAATAGAACCTAGCAAATATGTAAGCATTTTTGTAGTATTTGTCATAGTATCAAGTATATCTTTCATATCTCTTATATGAAAATTATCAGCTTCACCTATTTTAACACCTCTTCTTTCTTGCATTAAAGATGTAATCTCAGTTTTTGCATCTTCTATAAACTGCTCTTGTGTTATTGAAATTATTATTGATGAAACATCTTTTTTACCTAAAATCTTTCTTTGAAACATATTTGTTGGAACTATTACTATCTCATCTTGATCATTTCCAAAAGCAGCTGCTCCTTTTGAACTTAAAACTCCTATTACATTACAAGTTAAATTTTTAAGTCTTATGTTTGTTCCAATTGGGTTTTCATCACCAAAGAGCTGTTTTTGAATAGTTGTTCCAATAATACAAGATGATTTTCCAGTTATAAGCTCACTATCATCAAAAACTCTTCCATCTTCAAGTTGCCAATCTTTGATTATAAAGTAGTCATTATCAGTTCCAACTACAGTTGCTGTGTGACTTTTATTTCCATATACAATATTCATTCGCGAAGAGCCTTCAGTTGTTGCTCCTTTAATATTTGCAACTTCATTTTTAATAGCCACTATATCTTCGTTTTTAAATGGTTTTGCACTATTATCCTCTCTTGGAACTCCTCTTCTTTCTTGACCAACTCTAAGTGTTAGCATATTACTTCCAAGTTTTGTAATACTATCTCTTACATTTTGTGTAGTACCATCTCCAATCATAACCATAGCAATAACAGAAGCTACACCTATTACTATTCCTAAAATTGTAAGAATTGACCTTAATATATTTCTTCTAATCTCTTTTATTGCTATTAAAAAGGCATTTTCTAACATTATTTATAACCTTTTTTTAAACTATCTTCTATATTTCCATCTCTAAAATATATTATTCTATTAGCATATTTAGCCATATCCTCTTCGTGAGTTACCATAACAATAGTTATATTTGACTCTTCATTTAAATTTTTTAAAAGCTCCATAATCTCAACACTTTTAATACTATCAAGATTTCCAGTTGGTTCATCTGCAAGAAGCACTAAAGGATTTGTTACAATTGCTCTTGCAATTGCAACACGCTGTTGCTGTCCACCACTTAACTCTGCTGGAGTATGTTTTATAACACTTCCAAGACCTACTTTTTTTAAAGCTTCAATTGCCAACTCTTCTCTTTTTTTAGAAGTAACTCCTCTATAAATTAAAGGTAACTCAACATTTTCTAAAGCAGTTGTTCTTCCTAAAAGGTTAAATCCTTGAAAAACAAATCCCAAATAGTTTCTTCTTAAAAGTGCCATTTGATCTCTATTTAACTTCTCAACATTTATACCATTAAAAAGATACTCTCCACTACTTGGTTTATCTAAACACCCTATCATATTCATAGAAGTTGATTTACCACTTCCACTAGCCCCCATAATTGCAACAAACTCTCCTTTGTATATCTTTAAATCAACACCATTTAAAGCATGAGTAATATTGTTTCCACTACCATAACTTTTTACAATATTTTTAAACTCAATAATTGGTTCTTTATTTTCCATTAATACTCTTTTGCGAAATTATTACCTCATCACCAATATTTAACTCTTTTGACTCAATTGCAGAAGATCTTCCATCTGTATCTAAAATCTTTACCATAACTCTTTTTAGCTCACCATTTTCTAATTTATAAATAGGTGATAGCTCTTTTTTACCTAAATCTTTTGTAACTGCTCCTTGAGGTCTTCTATTAGGTCCCATCATAGCAACTCTTTTTGCTTCATCAATTTTTGGTTTAAATCTTAATGCACTATTTGGAACTAATATCTTATCTTTACTATCTTTTGTAACAATTCTTGCAGTTGCTGTCATTCCAGGTTTTAAAAGCAAATCTTCATTATGAACCTCAACAACAGTCTCATATGTAATAACCCCATTTGAGTTAATTGGATTTAATCTTACCTGTTTTATCTTACCTTTAAAAGTTCTATTTACATATGCATCAACTGTAAAAGTAACTGGCAAATCTTTTTTAATATCAGCAACATCAGCTTCATCAATGCTAACTATTAAATCCATACTTCTTAAATCTTTTGCCAAAGTAAAAAGTTTTGGAGCTGACATAGTTGCTGCTAGAGTTTGACCAATCTCTACATCTCTATTTAATACTATTCCATCAATTGAAGATCTTACATATGCTTTTTCAAGATTTTGTTCATCTGTTTTTAAATTAAACTCAGCTTGCATAACTCTTGCTTTTGAAGCTTCAAGGGAAGATTGAGCTGCTTCATAGGCAAATTTCGCATCATCTAACTCATTTTTTGAAGGATATTTTCCATTTGAATCTTCAAACATTTTAAGAACTCTCTCATAAGTTAATTTTTTGTTTCTTAAATTTACTTCACTCTCTTTATAATTTGCTTTTGAAATTGCAAGAGCTGCTTTTGAACTATCTACTTGAGATTGAAGTTTTACTGTATCTAAAACAGCTAATACCTGCCCTACTTTTACCTCATCATTATAATCTACAAATATCTCTTTTATAGTTCCTGATACCTCTATACCTATTTCAACACTATTTGTAGGGTTTAGATTTCCAGTTGCACTTACAACTACAGATAAATCTCCTTTTTCAACCTTTTTAGTTACATACTCTACTTTTAAAGAATCACTTTGTGAACTAAAAATTTTTATTAATATTAATACTAAAACTATGATTAATATCAAAGCTATGACTATATATCTTTTTTTATTACTTTTTGTTGCATATTTATCTAATTCATCTTTTAAATCACTCATTTTAGCCTCTTATTTTAAAATATAATTTTGAATACTCTTGAAGAATATTTATATCATTTATTAACAAATCATACTCATTTATTTTTTTACTATTTTCTAAAATCTCTAAATCATAACTTGCTATCATTCCAGCTTGATTTGATACTCTATTTGCTTTTATTAAATCCTCATACAATTTTATATTATCATCAATACTTTTTGATATTTTTTCGTAAGTGTCAATTTTTGTTAAAATTTGTTCAAAATCAGACTCCATATCACTTTTTAAATCATTTAAATATGTTTGCTGTTTTAAAACCTCTATTTTTGACTCTTGAAGCTTTGAAGACATATTGTAATCAAACAGAGGCATAGAGAAGTTTAAAGATGCAGTTGATTGTGAATCCTCTTTTCTAGTATCACTTAACATATTATTAAAATCATCTTTTGTATTTGAGTATCTAGCATTTGCATTTAAAGTTAGTTTTGGAAGATATTTTGATCTATCTATTTTGTAACTACTATTTAAAATAGCAACTCTTGCATCCTCTTTTAGTAGTGAAAAATTCTTTTCTAAAAAATCCTCTTTTGATATTGGTTTAAAATCTAATATCTCTATGTTCTCATATTTTAAATCTGTATATTTAGCAAGTTCTAGCTCTTTTTGCTTTAAACTATTTTCAACACTTATAACATCTCTATATGCAATGTTTTTACTCATAACTGCATTATTTAACTCTATAATATCACTTTTTCCAGCTTCATATTGTATTTTTTTAATAATGAGCTCTATATCTTTATTCTCATATTTTATTCTATTTTGAAATTGTTGATACTTTAGTTTTTTAATCTCTAAAAGAGTGCTATAAATTGATAGTAATAGTTCACTATTTTCATTTTCCCAAGATAGTAAATCATAATCAAAAGTGCTTTTAGCATTATCTATTTTTGACCAAATTCCACCCGATTCAAATAGTGATTGTGTAAAACCAATTGATGCTTGTTTTGAATAGTTGTCATCCTTTGACTTATCAAAAGGGTGAGTTGTACTTACTGAGGCATCTAAATTAATCGTTCCAATCCAACTATTTTTAGAGTAATCATACTTTTTTAAAATTGACTCTTTGTCAAGTTTTCTATACTCTTTTTTATCATCTTTTAGTAGTTTTAAGCCATCTTCATTTGCAAATAAATAGGTAAAAGTTAGTAAAAATATAAATAGCTTTCTCAATATATTTCCTTAGGTTGATTTTAAAAATGGTATTATAAATACTATATTTTAACCATATTTTAACAATAATTAAATTTAAGAGTTCTTTAAGATAATTATTATCAATATTATGGTACGATTCCAAAAAATTTTAAGGAAATAGTTTATGTTTGATGATATTGAAAAACTAAAACACTTGGTTGATTATGGTGTAATAGGACTATTAGTAGTTATGAGTTTTGTTGCTGTTTTTTTCTTTATTGAAAGAGTTATATTTTATAAAAAAATAGATGTAAGCTCATATAAAACAAAAAAATCATTAGATGTTGCTTTGACAAAACATTTAACTATTATTGGAACTATTGCATCTAACTCTCCATATATTGGACTTTTAGGAACAGTTTTAGCAATTATGCTTACATTTATGACAATGGGTGGCGGTGGAGATATTGATGCTGCTAAAATTATGGAGAGTTTAGCACTAGCTCTTAAAGCAACTGCTGTTGGTTTGGTTGTTGCAATTATTTCTATGGTTTTATATAATATTTTAAGTAGATTTGCTGAAGTTTTGGAAAGTGATTATGAAGCTACAGAAGTATGATTCAATCAATGTAATTCCTTTTATTGATGTACTGTTAGTTCTTCTTGCAATAGTTTTATTAACTTCTACATTTATAACTAAAGGTATTATTCCTGTAAATTTACCTAATAGTCAAACGGCTAGTAAATTAAAAAGTGATAAAGAAGTTGTAATTGTTATTGATAATGCTGGAGTTTTATATCTTGATGAGATTCAAATGGCAATTCAAAATATTGAGCTTGAACTTTTAGGAAAGCAAAAAGAGACTCCAATTCATCTTCATACAGACAAAGAGACAAAGTTTGAACACTTTGTAAATGTTTTGGATATGTTAAAGAAAAATGAATTCTCAAATGTCTCAATTGTAACAAAGAAGTAAAGATGAAAAATAATAGATATATAAAATCACTTTTTATTAGTTCTACTATATATCTTGCTATTGCAGCTCCTATTTTTATATCTTTTTCAAATACTCCTAAAACAGTTGATATTAAAAAAGATGTTCACACTGTTACAAAAATCTCTTTAAGCAATATTCCAATTCAAGAAAAAGTTATTGAAGAGATTGTTGAAGAGGAAGTTGTTGAAAAAATAATTGAAAAACCAGCAAAAAAAGTTGTAAAAAAAGAGATTAAAAAACAAAAACCAAAAAAAGATACAAAACCAAAAGAAAAGCCTAAAAAGATTGTAGAGAAAAAAGAGGTTCAAGAGAAAATTACAACAGCTGATTCTGTAAATCAAGTAAAAGCTGCCGAAATTGAAGATTTATATCTAGGAAAAATAAAAAATACTATTGAAAGATATAAAACATACCCAAGAAATGCAAAAAGACTTCATCATCAAGGAGTTGTTAAAATTGCTTTTGATGTTTTATTAGATGGAAAAATTACAAATATAAGAATTATTGAGAACTCTAAATATAAAACTTTAGATAAAGCAACAATTCATCTCTTAGAAAAAATTGGCTCTTTTGATCCAATTCCAAATGAGTTGATGTCAAAATTAGATAATAAATCAAATCTAAGTCTTGAAATACCTGTTGAATACCAAATAAACTAAGAGCCTTTGCTCTTAGTTTATTTAGCTAAATTTTTTATAAACTCTACAGCCATTCTAACACCTGTTCCACTTGCTCCATAAGGATTATATCCCCAAGCTTTTTCAACAAATGCAGGTCCTGCTATATCAAAATGTACCCATCTGTTTTTATTCTCTTCATAAATAAAGTTATCTAAAAACATTCCAGCTGTTATAGCTCCACCATATCTAGTGTTTGAAATATTACAAACATCTGCTATTTCAGATTTAATACATTTTTTCAAATATCTATTAAAATCAAGTTTTGTTGCATATTCACCACTATTTAAAGAGGCTTCAAGAGCTTTTTGTTTTAACTCTTCACTATTTCCCATGATTCCTGTTGTATATTCACCAAGTCCTACAACACAAGCACCTGTTAAAGTTGCAAAATCAAAGATATAATCAAAATCTTTAATCTCATCTTGAGCATAACATAAACAATCAGCTAATACCAATCTTCCTTCAGCATCTGTGTTTCGAACCTCAATTGTTTTTCCATTTTTAGCTCTTAATATATCATCAGGTTTATAAGCATTTCCACCAATCATATTTTCAACAGCACCTATAATTGCATGAACCTCAATGTTAAGTTTAAGCTCTGCTATTACTTTTATAGTGTTTAAAACAGCAACTGCACCTGATTTATCAGCTTTCATTGTTACCATGAAATCAGCTGGTTTTAAAGATAAACCACCACTATCATATGTAAGTCCTTTTCCTACAAGAACAATTTTTCTTTTAGCTTTTTTTGGTCTATATTTTAGATGTATTAGTTGAGACTCATGAACACTAGCTCGTCCAACACTATGCATAGACATCATTTTTTGTTTTTCTAAATCTTTTTCTCCCAAAACTTCATACTCAAGCTCAAACTCTTTTGCAATAATTTCAGCCTCTTTTACAAAACTTTTTGGAGTAAAATCAGCAGGTGCTGTGTTTACCATATCTCTAGCTTTATTTACAGCATTTGCAATAATTTGTGACTCTTTTAAAATATCACTTAAATTTTCACATTTTTTTTCTACTACAAAATATAACTCTTGTTTTTTATCATCTTTTTCACTTTTATAGTGATTAAAACTGTATGAACCCAAAATAGAGCCTTCAACTAAAGCCTTAAAGTTATCTTCTAACTCTTTATTTAATAGAAGTTTTGCACTTTTAAATTTTGTAGAGTTAAATTTTTTTATAGCACCTGAAATTGCAATTGCCAAACTATCATAGCTATAATCTTCAAAACCAACATAGATTTTTCTTTTTTCTGCCAATAAAACAACTGATTCATCTTTTGCTTTAAAATCAAGTTTTTCTAAAAGCTCTTTATCCTCTTTGCTTTTAATTTTTTTTAAATTATCTACTAAGATAATCTCTAAATCAAACTCTTTATCTTTTGAAATTTCTAAAATATTAATCTTCATCCATAACCCTTTTTTCAATTTTTTTTGTTGCTTTATTAAAATAATATATTATTCCACCACCAACAATTATAGCAAGTGGAATTGCTAAATACCAGTGCTCTTTTGCCCAGTGAAGTACAATCATAATCTCATTTCCAAAATACCAAATAGGAACAATTGTAATAGCAGCCCAACACCAAGCACTAATTAAATTTATAAATGCAAATTTTCTTGCATCATATCTTGTAAGTCCTATAGAGATTGGAATTATTGTTCGCATACCATACATATATCTTTGAGTAAAAATTATTGGCCAACCATGTTTTTTTAAAAGTAAATGAGCAAAAGCAAACTTTCTTCTTTGACCTCTTAGTTTTTTTAAAACACTAGTTTTGTTAAATCTTCCAATATAAAAATATACCTGATCTCCAGCAAAACCACCAAGACCAGCTACAAAAATAGCTAAAAGAACATTCATAGAACCATCATGAGCCATAAGCCCAGCCATAATAAGCCCCATCTCACCTTCAAGCATACTCCATACAAAAAGTATCACATAACCATATTTTCTAAGCAGATATATAAATTTCTCTTCAACTCCTTCAACAGGAGCATTGTACAAATTGTAAGCAAGAAAAGATAAAAAAAGTACCAAGCTTACTGCAAAAATTTTTCCTGTGTATGGTTGAATTTTTCTAAAAAGTTCTCTCATTTATTGCCTTACTTAAAATCTAGTAAACTTTTTGCTTGTATCATATCTTTATCTCCTCGACCTGATAGACAAACAATTACTAATTTATCTTTTAGTTTATCTTTTGCTTTTTTTAAGTATGCAATTGCATGAGCTGATTCAAATGCTGGAATAATTCCCTCTTTTTGACTTAACCAAACAAAAGCATCAAGGGCTTCTTTATCTGTAATATTGTCATATGTTACTGTTTTATTATCTTTGTGAAAACTATGTTCTGGTCCAACTCCTGGATAATCAAGTCCTGCACTAATACTATGAGCTTCTAAAACTTGTCCATCTTCATTTTGAAGTAAGTATGAACACTGTCCGTGTAAAATCCCAGGTGTCCCTTTTGCTAAACAACTTCCATGTTTGTCTGTATCAAGTCCTAAACCACCTGCTTCAATTCCAACACAAGTAACACTTTTATCTTCTAAAAAGTGTGAAAACATACCAATAGAGTTTGATCCTCCACCAATACAAGCAACTACATAATCAGGAAGTCTATTCTCTTTTTCTAAAATCTGTTTTCTTGATTCATAACCAATTACTGCTTGAAAATCTCGAACCATCATAGGGTATGGATGAGGACCTGCAACTGTTCCAATTATATAAAAAGTATCTCTTGCGTTTGTAACCCAATATCTAATTGCATCATTCATAGCATCTTTTAAAGTTTTACTACCACTTTCTACTGCAACAACTTTAGCACCTAAAAGCTTCATTCTAAATACATTTAACTCTTGTCTTGCAACATCTTTTGCACCCATAAAAACAGTACACTCAAGTCCAAGCAAAGCTGCAATTGTAGCTGTTGCAACTCCATGTTGCCCAGCTCCTGTTTCAGCTATTACTTTTGTTTTTCCCATTTTTTTTGCTAGTAATCCTTGAGCTATTACATTATTAACTTTATGAGCCCCTGTATGATTTAAATCTTCTCTTTTTAAATAGATTTTTGCCCCAAGCTCATCACTTATATTTTTTGCAAAATATAGTGGATTTTCTCTTCCAACATAATCTTTTAAGTAGTAGTTTACCTCAGCCCAAAACTCTTTATCAAATCTATATTTACTATAGGTAGCTTCAAGCTCTTTTAAAATAGGCATCAATGTTTCAGGAACATATTGTCCTCCAAAAATTCCAAACTCACCACCAACACCAAACTCTCCGTTTGAATTTGGATCAAATATACTTTTTTTTGGAATATAGTTACTCATATCTCTAACACCGCATAAACTTTAGTTTTCTCTTCAAGTTTGGCTTTTCCAGGCAAGATAGAGAAATTCAAAATAAAACAAGCTTCAACTAAAGTGGCATCTAATTTCTCAATTAAATTAGCAGCAGCCACTGCTGTTCCACCACTTACAACTAAATCATCCATTAAAAGAACTTTTGGTTTTTTTATATCCCTAAAAGCATCAAAATGAACTTCAACCTCATCAAAACCATACTCTAACTCATACTTTTCACATAAAGTTGTACTTGGAAGTTTCCCTTTTTTTCGTATTGGAACAAATCCAATTTTAAGTCTTGAAGCAAGTGCTGCTCCAAATAAAAATCCTCTAGCTTCAATTGCTGCTATAAAATCTAAATTATATTTTTTATATCTATCTTCAAGATGACTCATAAGTAGTTCAAATGCATCTTTATTATTTAAAAGTGTTGTAATATCTTTAAAGCTAATACCATGTTTTGGAAAATCTTCAACTGTTCTAATAGAACTTAATAAAACCTTTTTTTCATCTTCTGTTAAAATCTCTTTACTCAAGTTTTTCCTTTTTTAAAAAATTAAAATATTCTAGCTAAAATCAAATTATGTTATAGTTTAAGAAATCAATATCAAGGAGCATTTATGAGAATTTTATTTATTATGTTACTTCTTTTTACTCTTTCTTTTTGTTTTGATTTACAAAAGCCTTCAAATTATGAAAAAAATATAGATATCAATGGTTGGTTTATGAGTGAAAAACTAGATGGTATTAGAGCTTATTGGGATGGGAAAGAGCTATTTACAAGAAACAAAAACAAAATATTTGCACCAGCTTGGTTTACAAAAGATTTTCCACCATTTGAGCTTGATGGAGAGCTTTGGACAAAAAGAGGTGATTTTGAAAATATTCAAAGTATTGTTTTAAGCCAACAAGAGTCAAAAGATTGGAAAAATATAACTTACAATATTTTTGAAGTTCCAAATGCAAAGGGAAATTTTCAAACTAGACTTGATTTTTTAGAAGATTATTTAAAACAAACTCCAAACAAATATATAAAAATTATTCCTCAAATGGTTTGCAAAGATGAAAATCACTTAAATAATTTTTTACAAGAGCTTCTAAAAAATGGTGCTGAAGGTGTGATTATAAAAAATCCAAATTTAGCTTATGAGAGTGGAAGAACAAAAAACTCACTAAAAGTAAAAGAGTTTTTCGATGATGAGGCTTTAGTAATAGATCACAATTTTAATAGTGATGGTTCATTTAAAAGTTTAAAGGTAAAATTAAAAAATGGTGTTATTTTTAATATAGGAGGTGGATTTAAAAAAGAAGATAGGCTAAATCCACCAAAAATCGGCTCAAATATTACTTTTAAATATTATGGTTTTACAAAAAATGGCAAACCAAAATTTGCATCTTTTTTAAGAGTAAGAGAAGTTGAG
Source organism: Aliarcobacter skirrowii CCUG 10374 (assembly GCF_003544835.1). NCBI lineage: Bacteria > Pseudomonadati > Campylobacterota > Epsilonproteobacteria > Campylobacterales > Arcobacteraceae > Aliarcobacter > Aliarcobacter skirrowii. The sequence goes on from NZ_CP032099.1 coordinate 1,293,962, forward strand.
TAATTTATTATAATTTTTACTTATAATATTTTTAAGTATCAAATAAGATTAAATTTATATTAGATACAATTTGCCAAAAATTAGCCAACTTAAGGATTTTCATGAATAAAAGTCTAGAAACTATGCTTTGCCACTTAAAAGATTTTGCACCTTTTAAAGAGCCAACAAACTCTTCACACTTTCCAATATACAATACAGCAACTTTTGATTTAAAAGATCAAAACGGTGATAGAGTTTATGATTATACAAGAAGCGATAATCCTACAAGAGCTACACTTGAAAACTTTTTTGCTTTTGCTGAAAATGGATATGGTGCTGTTTGTACTCACACAGGAATAGCAGCTGTTTCACTTCTTTTTGAAACTGTTTTAAAAGCAAATTCATCTATTTTAGTTGAAGCTGACTGTTATGGTGGAACATTTAGACTTTTAAAAGTTTTTAAAGAAAAATACAATATTAATGTAAACTTTACAGATTTTACAGATTTAAATATGCTTGAACACATTTTAAAAACACATAGCATTGATTTAGTTTTATGTGAAAGTCCTACAAATCCAGGCTTAAAAATAATAGATTTAAAAGAGATTGCAAATTTATCAAAAAAATATAACGCACTTTTTGCAGTTGATAACTCACTTGCAACTTTTATTAGTCAAAAACCTCTTGATTTAGGGGCTGATTTTTCACTCTTTTCTACAACTAAATTTATAAGTGGTCACGGAAGCGTAATTGCAGGTGCTATTGTTGCAAAAACTAAAGAGAACTCAGAAAAACTTCACTACTACTCAAATGCCTTAGGAAGAAATCAAAATCCTCTTGATGTTCATCTAATATCACTTGGAATTAGTAGTTTAAAAGTTAGAATGAAAGCAAGTGAAAAAGCTTCTAAAAAATTTGCAAAATGGCTAGAAAAACAAGATTTTATAGAAAAAGTTACACATCCTGCTTTAAAATCACATCCACAAAGAGCTTTAGCAAAAAAACAGATGAAAATAACTCCTAGTGTTTTTTGTGCTGATTTTAAAAGTGTAGAATTAGCCCAAAAATTCATAGAAAATGCAAAAATATTTGGAGAAAAATGCTCTTTTGGAAGTGCTGATAGTAGAGTTGAAATACCTTCTAAAATATCTCATGCATCTTTTTCAAAAGAGGAGTTAAAAGCAATTGGAATATCTGATAGTACGGTTAGATTTTCTATTGGATTTGAAGATTTAAAAGATTTAAAAGAGGATCTATTACAAGCTATAAAATGATAAAAGAGTCTATTTTTCAACCAATTATTTGTGGTGAGACTTTACCACCACAAAATATTCATGCAGTATCAACTTCTATGCCAACACTTCAAGATGTAATTGATTATGAAGAACAAACACCGCAGATTTTAGAAAAAATAAGTGTTGCGTACCCTAGATTTGTTATTCATCCATACTTAAAACTTTTATCAAAATATTTAAAAAACAAGTATGAAGTTTCAAATGAGTATGAACTCATACTTTTAAGTAGCCAAAAAGCAGTTCAAGTTGTAAGTAACAAATACTTTATTCACAATAAATTTGATTTTTTTGAGCCTTTTGGAGTTATCAAGGTTTTAAAAGGAAGACAATATAAAAAGGTTTTAAAGTTTATTCAATATGTTGGATACAATCTATCTTCAAGATTAGCTGAAGATTACCTTTTTAAGCTAGGTTTGATTGAAAAAACTCAAAAAGAAGAGCTAGAAAAAAAAGAGTTATGTGAAGATATAATCTTAAATACTCTAGCAAATGCTTATAGTGAAAAAAAAGAGAATATTAAATTAAGCGTATCTGGGATGAATGCTATTTATAGTGTTTTAAAAGGTTTAAAAAATATTCAAGCAAGAAATGGAAAATCTATCTTAATACAGTTTGGATGGCTATATTTAGATACTACAAATATTGTAAATCACTATTTTGAAGAGAGCAGAGTTTTTTATGATGTTACAGATTTAAAATCGCTTGAAATATTTTTAGAAGAGAATAAAAACAGAGTTTTATCAATAATAACTGAAGTTCCAACAAACCCTTTAGTAAAAACTCCAAACTTAAAAAAATTAAGAGAGCTTTGCGATAGATACAATATAGTCTTAGTTATAGATTCAACTTTTGCAACACCATATAATCTAAATTTAAAACCCTACGCAGATATTTTTGTTGAATCTTTAACAAAATTTGCTTGTGGAAATGCTGATGTTTTAATGGGTGCAATTATTTTAAATAGTAATTTCAAAATATCTCATATAAAAAATGAATTTTTTAAACACTGCGATTTACCATATATAAAAGATATTCAAAGAATGGCTATTGAAATTGTAGATTATAAAAAAAGAGTTAAAAAAATATCACAAAATACAAAAGAGCTAATAGAGTTTTTAGAGACTTTACCTTATGTATCAAAAGTCTATTCTTGTTTAAGCAAAGAGAATTTTGAAAACTACAAAGATTTAATGATTGATAAAAATAGTATTTGTGGAATAGTTTCAATATATATAAAAAATGATTTTGAAAAAATTTACAATGCTCTAAACCTTGCAAAAGGTCCAAGCCTTGGAACTGAATTTACACTTTTAATGCCTTATACATATCTGGCTCACTATGATTTAATAACAAGCCAAAACGGTAAAGAGTTTTTAGAAAAAATTGAACTTCCAATAAATTTAATACGAATTTCTGTTGGAATTGAAGATATAGAAGATATTAAAAGAGAGTTTAGAAGGGTTACTAAGTTATTAAACTCATAACACAAAATTAACACTTAAATAATAAAATTTTATTCAATGGTCAATTTATATTAAAATATCAGCGTCTCCTACAAATCTGATAAAGTCACAATCTAAAATAAATTGACCACTACAAAACTTTTAACACAAACTTAACAATCTAGCATTAATATAGCAATAAGTTTTTCATTTTTAGAAAAACAAATTTAAAAAAGGAGAAAAGAATGGAACAAATTGGAATGTTTCCACTTTTTTATTTTCCAGAAATCGGCTCTGCGTGGATTATGGGAATAACAGGGACAATTCATATCTTAGCATCTCACACATCTGTTGGAGCTGCACTATTATTTGCTTTTTTAGCACATAAAGCCTATAAAGAAGATAGACCTGAGTTGTATGAATATATGAAAAAATATGGGATGTTTTTACTTATTTTTTCTTATGTGGTAGGTTCAATTACAGGTCCAGGGATTTGGTACACAGCAACTGCTGCTAGTCCAAGAGGAATTAGTGCTTTGATTCACAACTTTGTTTGGGTTTGGGCAACTGAGTGGGTATTTTTCGTGTTTGAAGTAGTTGGGGTTTTTGCTTTAGTTTATTTTATAAATAAAATAGATAGAAAAACTCACCTAAAACTCACTTATGCTTTTGCTTTAGCTTCTGTTGGAACTCTGTTTTTAATAATTGGAATTATTAGTTTTATGATGTGGCCAGGAAATGATGCTTTTTATCAAACAGGTTCTGTTAGTGATGCTTTTTTTGGACTTACAACTTTCCCTCACCTATTTTTGAGAATCGGATTTATGATTTTAATGTCTGGGGTTATTGGGCTTATTATTGCCTCATCATTAGGTGATAAAGAGTTAAAAAATGAACTAATAAGAAAAATGGGAATTACAAGTTTTATTGGTGGATTTATTACTGTTGTTTGTTTTATGTGGTATATGACAACAATTCCTGAAAATGCAAAAATATTATTAAGCATCTATATGCCAGATATTATTACTACAAAAGTAGTTTTAGTAGTTGCTTTTTCAACTTATTTTGCAATTGCTGTTTTAAAACCAAACTTTATAAATAGACCATTTGCTATTGTTATGTTATTTGTAATAGCTATTTTTGGATTATGGCCTGGGGAAAAATTAAGAGAGAGTATTAGAAAACCTTATGTTGTTGGACAATATGTTTATAGTAATCAAATTATGGGAAGAGATGTTCCTGGGAAAAATATCAAAAATGAGGTTGAAATTATTGAAAAACATGGATTATTAAAAGTAAATCCTTGGATTCCAGATAGATTAAAAACAATTACACCTGAAAATAGATTAGAAGTTGGAGAACTTCTTACAAAGATTGCTTGTTCAAATTGTCACTCACTTGAAGCTACTGGAAAATATAGACCACTATTAAAAAATTTCGCTGGTCAAGATAAAGAGATGATAAAAACATTTATGCAATATTCACTAGCAACTGGTGCAATTCCTTATATGCCAAAAATCAGCCTTCCAGATGAAGAGTTTGATGCAATGGCAACTTGGATTGAATCACAAATTAATAAGGAGAAATAATGGATTCAGGAATTTTAAATCTACTTCAAGACCCAGCAGGAGTTCCTTTTTATCCTGTAGTTTTTCAAGCTTTATATGTATTAACTTGGGCTTTACACGCTCTGTTTGTATTTTTATCTTTGGGAAGCTTAGGCTTATCTTTATATGGTGGACTTAGACAAAAAAGTGATAATAACTGGAAAATATTAACTGCACATCTAATACAAACAGGAAAGATTAGCGTTTCATTATTGATTGTTTTAGGTGTTGCTCCACTTCTATTTACGCAAGTAATTTATGATCCAAACTGGTACACAATAAATACTCTATCAGGACTTTGGGTTGTTATATTTATTTACTGTTTATTAGTAGCTTATAGTATTTTTTATTGGTACTACTATGCAAATAAAAAACAAAGTTTTATAAGTGGTTTAATAGGAACTATCTCTTTTGTGCTTTTAGTAATTTGTGGCTTAATCATGCACACTTTCGCTGTTGAAGCAATTCAACCTGATAAATGGATGCAGTGGTATGCTCCAAATGGAGTTGTTGATACTTCTGGAACAAATTTTCATCCAGAAACTATTAGATATATCTTCTTTATGATATTAAGTATTCCAACACTTGGATTATTTTTACAAAACTATAGTGATTTTTTAAAATCAAATAAAAATTTTGATGAGTCATTTATAACTTATACGAAAGATTTGGGTAAAAAAATCACAACTCTTGGACTTATAGCAACTTTAATCTCATTTATTGTTTGGATATATTCAATAGATAAATTAATTGATATTTTCTCTATTGTGATTTGTATCTCATTTTTAACTCTGATTTTATTAGCTAAAAATCTTAAAAATAGTTATATATCAACTTCTATTTTTATTGTTATTTTACTTTTAATTTCAGGATTTAGAGAGTATATAAGATACAACATAATGAATAATTTAGGTTATGATATCTACTCTTATACTCTAAATATAGAGTGGGCATCTATAATTATGTTTTTATTAACATTCTTATCTTTAGGTGGTATTGGTGTTACTTTTATAGCTACAATTGCTTGGAAAGTAGGAAAAAGTAGTGGATATTTTGATGCTTCAAAAGATAAAGCTGTTACAACTATGGCAAATGCTGTTTTATGGATTTTATCTATTTGGTGTATTGTATATTTTGCTTGGGGATTTTATACTCTATTTAAAAATAGTTTATAAAAAAGGGGACTTTTGTCTCCTTTTTTAAATATCTATTTTATATCCATAATTTCTATGAGAAATTATTAACTCTTCGCCAATTAATTTTCTAAGTTTAAAAATATGAAATCTTATAGATGAGTTTTTTGAGCTACTATTTACTGGATATATACTTTTTTCTAAACTATTTGTAGATACAAAATGACCTCTATATTTTAATAAATAATCCAATAAACATATAGCTTTACTCCCAAGTTTAGCATCAACTTTATTTAATAAAACTCTTTTATTAAAAATCTTGATAATCATTTAAAAGCTTTATTAGTTCAATTCTAGGTAGATTTTTTTCATTTATATTTATTAAATATAAATCATATATATTATTATAAATATGATCCAAAAACTCATCATTACTCACACAAATTTCTACTTGAAAACTATTTTTTAATATCTCTACAATTTTGCTAATAGAGCTATCTTTACTCTCCAAAACTAATATTTTTATTGCTTTCAATAATTATCTCCATCACCATATAAAAGAGTATTTTAAGAAAAATCTATTAATTATGTGTTAGTTTAAATAGTTTAAATAATAAAAAGGTAGCTCAAATAGTCGCATTAATCTCTTATTAGCAAATATATTATAAAATCCAAATTTTTAAAAAGGATTAATCTATGATAAAAAAAGCAAATAAACAAAATATAGAAAATATTTCAAAACTAATTTATGATGCAATTCATGAAGTTTCAAATAGCTTAACTGGCGAAAATGAAGAGCACAAAATATTAAAAACTTTAGAAAATTATATACAAATGGATGTTTGTAGGCTTAGCTACAACAATATCTACACTTACGAAATAGATAATAAAAATGTAGCTATTTTATTAGCATACAACTCAAATGATGTAGAAAAACTTGATAAGCCAATGATTGAACATTTAAAAACAAAAAATATATTTTTAGAATCTTTTGAAAAAGAGTGTTTTGATGATGAGTTTTATATAGATACAGTTAGTGTAAGTCCTAGCTTTCAAGGAAGAGGAATAGCAAAAGAGTTATTTAGTTTTGCACAACAAAAAGCAAAAGAGCAAGGATTTAAAAAACTCTCACTTTTGGTTGATTTAGAAAATAAAAAAGCAAAAGCTCTGTATGCAAAACTTGGATTTTTAGATAATACTACACTAGAGGTATCAAAAACTCAATTCTCTCATATGATAAAAGAGCTATAAACTTATTTTAAAACTACTTGAAGCAAAAAACAAAAACATAGCTAAAATAAACATAAAAATAGGTGCAACTATCTCTAAAATATCGATTAGTTTTTGAGATTTTGAAGAGATTTTGTGCAAACTAACTCCCAAAAATGATGATGCAAAAATCACAACAGCCATTCCAAGGCTAATACTTATACTTGCTAAAAATACAGCAAAATATGTTTTAAGTAAAAAAGCATAAACAAAAAGTAAAACAGTACCAGGGCAAGGAACTATTCCAGCTGTTAAAACAAAAATTAAATCCTGTTTTTTATTTCGTTTATGAACAGGTTTTATCTCTTTGATTTTTACTAAATTATTCTCCTCAACAATACTAAATCTAACTTTACTTAAATCACCACTACAAGCAGAACAAGAGCATCTTTTTTTAGTCAATTTTCTATATAAAATATATAGTGCTAAAATCATAATTACAACCGCACTAAAAGATGTTATATACGAAACACTATCCTCTAAAAATTTATTTAAAACACTTTGAAGTACAAAAACAGATATTAAAACAATAATAAATGCACCTAAAATATGAATAAATGCAGTTAAAAGTGATATTATAAAAGCTTCAAAATATGTACTTTTTTGTGATGAGAAGTATGAAAATGCCAAAGCTTTTCCATGTCCTGGTCCTATTGAGTGAACAACTCCATATAAAAAAGATGCAAAAAGTAAAAATATTAAAGCTAATTTATCCCCATTTTCAATATCTACAAGATTTTGTTTAATACTTGCAAAAAATTTATCTGTAAAACTTATTTTTTGCTCCTCATCTTCTAAAACCAAAAACTCATCACTTTGTTTTTTTTGCTCATTTAAAATCTCTTCTTGAGGTTTTTCAAACTCTTTATTTTGCTCTTTTTTCCAAATATCTTCTAAAGACTCTTTGCTACTCTCTTCTACAGCCTCTACAATATTAAATTTTTGAGTCTGTAAATTAGGAGCCTCTATTAAATAAGTCACTCTATCTATTTTTGTAGTTTTATTAAATTTATAATTAGATACTACACTTTGATTTTTATCTTCTAAAATAAGAAAGAAAAACTCTTCATTATCAAAGGCTCTAATGCTAAAATAATTTTTATCATAGAGTTTTAAATCAAGTAAAATCCTATAATCAAAAGATAGTATTCTACTCTTATTTTCAAAACTCATTTTGTAATCTTTAACCTTAAAAGGGATACTATTTTTTGAGTTATTATTACTATATGATATTGTTGTTAAAAAGCTTTTTTCAAGTAAATATGGCATCAAAGAGTCTTCAATTAGTTTCAACTCTTTTTCATTAAAACTTTTATCTAAGTTCAAATCATATACTTTTAAAAGCTCTTCACTAAAATCTTTTTCAAACTCCCATTTTATATCAACATAATCTATTTTATCTTCATTTACAACTACTTTTGTTTGTACATATGTTTTTGGTTGCATAAAAGCACACAAACTACAAGAGAGTAAGTAACTTGGAAAAATTATTGCTAATATAAAAACTATTCTAATCATCTATAACTTTTTGCAATCTCATTTGCTACTAGAAGCATATTATTGTACCAATCATCACTTAATGGATTTATAGATACTACATTTGCACCAATATTTTTTGATATTGTTTTTGCACTTTTTTGTGAAAATTGAGGAGATACAAAAACTATTTTAATATCATGTTTTTTAGCCTCTTCTACTAATTTCACAAGATCATTTGGTTTTGGCTCTTTTCCTTCAATCTCAATTGAAATTTGTTCAATTTCATATCTATGTGCAAAATATCCCCAAGATGGATGAAATACCATAAAAGCTCTACCCTTAAAATCTTTTAAAATATCTCTTATATTTTCATCTAAATCATCAAGCTCTTTTACAAACGCTTCATAGTTTGATTTATAAAAATCACTATTTTTTGAATCAATCTTAACCATAGCTTCATAAATATTTTTTGCTTGAACTTTTACACTAATTGGATCTAGCCAAGTGTGAGGATCTAAGCCATCAGCTCCATGTTCGTGATCTTGATGTTCTTTATGCTCTGACTCACCATGATGGGCATGATCATCATGATTTTCTTCATCTTCATGTTCATCTTCATGATGAGTATGAGCAACCATTGCAATTTTTTCAATACCAATTGTTGTATCAACAAAAAGCGTATTTTTTGTATTCTCTTTAAATCTATCAATCCATGCTAATTCACTTGGATCTCCAACCAAAAAATAAGCTTTTGAAGAATTTAAAGCTTTCATTTGAGATGGTTTTGGTTCAAAATTGTGAGGTGAACTTCCTGGTTTTACCATAACATTTATATCAAACTTATCTTTTACTATTTTTTCTACAAAATATTTTTGTGGTAAAATATTAACCATAAGTTGTGGTTTGTTTGCATATATAAATGATGCAAAAACTAAAAACAGAACTAAAATTTTTTTCATAATCTTCCTTTTCGTTGCAACTTAGTTGCATTTTTTGAAATTTTAATCTTATTTCTCTTTAATGCAACTTAGTAGCAAGATATTTTAAAAAGCTTTTAGATACAATCTTTTTTATGATTAGTTTAAAAAATATAACGGATTTTACAAATATAAAGTTAACAACAGCTAGAAAATCTATTTTAGAAATATTGGTTAGTTCAAATAAACCTTTGTCATATGACGAAATAAAAGATAAAATCTCTATGGATAAAGCAACTTTTTATAGAAATATAGCAATTTTTGAAGAAGATGGAATAGTAGAATCATTTGAATCAAATGATAAAAAAAGATATTTTGAGATAAAAAAATCTCCACACTCTCACTTTATATGTACAGATTGCTCAAATATTGAGTGTATTCATGAAAGTTTAGATTTAAATTTAAAAAATTATATTGTTGAAAATATTATTTTAAAAGGTAAGTGTAAAAAGTGTAACAAAAGTAAATTAGACTAAGTTTTTGTTAATTGTTTTTTAGATAAAATCCGAAAATTATTGAAGGATATGAATATATGAATAAAAGAGTGCTTGTAAAGTTTTCAGGTGAAGCATTAGCTGGTTCTGAAGGTTATGGAATTGATACTAAAATTTTAGATTATATTGCTGAAGAGATTAAAAGTTTAGTTGAATTTGGCATTGAAGTTGCTATTGTTATTGGTGGTGGAAATATAATTCGTGGAGTTACAGCTGCTGCTGATGGTGTTATTAAAAGAACAAGTGCTGATTATATGGGAATGCTAGGAACTGTTATAAATGGTGTTGCTATGCAAGAAGCTTTAGAGTACAAAGGTTTAAGTGCAAGATTACAAACAGCAATTAAAATGGAAGAGATAGCTGAACCTTTTATTGTAAGAAAAGCTATGAGACATTTTGAAAAAGGAAGAGTTGTTATTTTTGGTGCAGGAACTGGAAATCCTTACTTTACAACAGATACAGGAGCAACTCTTAGAGCTACAGAGATTGGTGCTGATATTTTAATTAAAGCAACAAAAGTAAATGGAGTTTATGATAAAGATCCTATGAAATATCCAGATGCACAAAAACTTGATATTTTAACTTATGATAGAGCTTTGGAAGATCATATTAAAGTTATGGATGATACAGCTATTGCTTTAGCAAAAGATAATAAACTACCAATTGCTGTTACAAATATGAACGAAAAAGGAAACCTTTTAAGAATTGTTCAAGGTGACTATAGCAAGTGTTCTGTTGTAAGATAGATTTTATAAACATATTAAATAAAGGAAAACAAAATGGAAAGATTAGAAGAGAGAATTTCAAGAGCTTTAAAACAAGTTGATAATGATAGATATATTCTAGCAATTGCTGTTGGACAAAGAGCTGATGAGTTAAGTAAAGGTGCAAAACCACTTTTAACTCAAAATACACAAAAAATGAAATATACTGATATTGCAATTGATGAGATTGCAAGTGGATTACTAAGAATTGACGGTTTAATAGATAAAAAATAGATTGTAAATATTTTTATATGAATCCATTTTTTAATAACATTCAAAAAATAAACAATCTTGATATTGCAATAGAGGAGTTGGGCAAACAAGTTCCTATCTCTTCTAAACTTAAAGAGATTATTGATTTTATAATCAAGGCCCATGAAAATCAGTTTAGAAAAAGTGGAGAGCCATATGCCGTTCACCCTATTCTTGTTGCAACAATAACAGCTAGTTTTTCAAAAGATGAAGATGTTATTGCTACAGCACTTCTTCATGATGTAGTTGAAGATACTCCCTACACTTTAGAGTTTGTTGAAGAAAATTGGGGTAAAAATGTCTCTAATATGGTTAAAGGTTTAACAAAAGTAGCAGATATTAGAGAAGAGAACTTTGTAACTTCAAAAGATTCAAGTGATACAAAAATTGTTCAAGCTGCACTTACATTTAGAAAGATGTTAATAGCATCAATTGATGACCCAAGAGTTTTAATTGTAAAACTTTGTGATAGACTTCATAATATGCTAACTTTAGGTGTTTTACCTCCTCATAAACAAAGAAGAATAGCTGAAGAGACTTTAGTTGTTTATGTTCCAATTGCAAATAGATTAGGAATTTCAACACTTAAAAATGAGCTTGAAGATTTGGCATTTTTCTATATCTATCCACAAGAGTATAAAAAAATCGATCAATTCTTAAAAGAGAATGAACAAGCTATGCAGCTTGGATTTAACAACTTTATAACTGTTACTAAAAATCTTTTAGAAAAAAATGGTTTTGAAGCAGATAAAATTAAAATATATTCAAGAGTAAAGCACCACTACTCAATCTATTTAAAGATGCAAAGAAAAGGTATAACTATTGAAGAGGTACTTGATCTTTTTGCAATTAGAATTTTAGTTCCAAGTGATATTGACTGCTACAAAGCTTTAGGTCATATTCATTTAGAGTTTAAACCGCTTGTTTCAAGATTTAAAGATTATATAGCAACACCAAAAGAGAATGGTTATCAAACAATTCACACAACAGTTTTTTACAACTCAAAAATATATGAGATTCAGATTCGTTCTTTTGATATGCATAGTATTGCAGAGTATGGAATTGCTGCTCATTGGGCTTATAAAAATGGTGAAAAAGTTAGTCAATCAACAGCAGCAAATGCAAATTTAAATTGGTTAAAATCTTTAGAGTTTTCAAATGACAATATTGAAGAGTTTTATAATGAAACAAAAGAGAATCTATTTAATGATGAGATAATAGTTTACTCTCCAAAGGGCGAAGTTTTTATTCTTCCTATTGGATCAACTGCATATGATTATGCTTTTGCTGTTCATACAAATGTTGGTAAAAAAGCAGTTCATTGCTATATAAATAAAATAAAAAAACCACTATTAACTGTTTTAAAAAGCACTGATATTGTTCAAATTGAACTTGCAGATGAGCCTATTATTAGATGCTCTTGGATTGATATGGTAAAAACTTCAAGAGCAAAAAAACAACTTAAAATTTTATGTATGCAAAAACAAAGAGAGATTGATGAGTTATCTGGTAAAAATATAATAAATACAATATTCTCAAGATATTATGATGATATTTTAAAACTATATCCTGTAAAAACTCTCTATAAGGTTCCTACAAACTTAGCATTTATGAAAAATGCAAAACAACTAGTAGAGAAAAAGGTATTAAAAGAGAAAGGTATCATGGGTAGATTTAAAATCTTAACTAGTAAAATAAAAGAGTTTAAATTTGACAATATGCTTCTTTACTCAAACTTTAATATAAATTCAGTATCATTTGACCACTGTTGTCACCCAAAATTTGGAGATGATATTATTGCTTTTAGAAACTCACATAGTGCAGTAGTTCACCATAAAATGTGTGATAAAGCTTATTCTAAAATCAAAGAAAATTCTCAAATGATATTTTGTAGATGGGAAAAAAATGCTGTTTACCAATATAAAATGTTAATTAGCATTCCAAATACAAAAGGTGAATTAGCAAAAGTTTTAGCATATCTATCTAAAAGTGATTTTTATATTTTAGGAATTAACTTTGGAAGACAAAAACACTCATATATTCAATATTGTGATATTGAATTTGAAATAAATAACTCAAATACTGATGAAGTAAGACAAATTGTTGAAAAAAATATAAAAGTTATTGAGTTTACATCAAAAAAAGATGCATATAATAAATAAAGGTTTAAATGAATATGGAAAGTAAAATAAAAGAGGCATTAGAAGAGATTAAAAGAGGAACTGCTGAGATTATTGATATTGAAGCGATAGAAAAGTTAATAAAAAGATATTTTGAAAGTGGTGAAAATTTTTATGTAAAAGCTGGATTTGATCCAACAGCTCCTGATATTCACTTAGGACACACAGTTTTAATACAAAAACTTGCAACTTTTCAAAAATATGGTGGAATTATTCAATTTCTAATTGGAGATTTTACAGCAACTATTGGAGACCCAACTGGAAAAAGTGAAACAAGAAAAGTTTTAAGTAGTGAACAAGTTTTACAAAATGCAGAGACTTATAAAGAGCAGGTTTTTAAAATTTTAGATGCTTCAAAAACTCAAGTTGTATTTAATAGCTCTTGGTTAAAAGAGCTTGGAACTGCTGGTCTTATAAACTTAGCTTCAAATCTTACAGTTGCTAGAATGCTTGAGCGTGATGATTTTTCAAAAAGATATTCAAGTAATACTCCAATTGCAGTAAGTGAATTTTTATATCCCCTACTTCAAGGTTATGACTCAATTGCACTTAATAGTGATGTTGAACTTGGTGGAACAGATCAAAAGTTTAATTTGCTTATGGGAAGAACTTTGCAAAAAGCATATAACTGTAAAAAACAACAAGCAGTTTTAATGATGCCAATTCTTGAGGGTCTTGATGGTGTTCAAAAAATGTCAAAATCATTAGGTAACTACATTGGTGTTACAGATGAGCCTTTTGATATGTTTGGAAAAGTTTTATCAATTTCTGATGAGCTTATGTGGAGATATTTCGAACTTCTTTCAAGCAAAAGTTTAAAAGAGATTGAAGATATTAAAAAAGGTGTAGAAGATTGTTCAATGCACCCTAAAAAAGTAAAAGAGGATTTAGCTTCTGAAATAGTTGATAGATTCCATGGAGTTGGTGCTGGAGTTGATGCAAAACTTGAATTTGAAAGAGTTTTTGCTAAAAAAGATATTCCAACAGATATGCCAGAGTTTATATTTGAAGGTGAGATTTGGATCTGTCAAGCTATGGTTAATAGCAAGTTAGTTGATTCAACTTCACAAGCAAGAAGAGATATAAAATCAAATGCTGTATCAATAAATCAAGAAAAAATAAGTGATGATAAGATAAACTTAACATCTGGCGAATACATTTTGCAAAAAGGCAAAAAAAGTTTTGCAAAAATAATAATAAATTAAAAGAGGCTAATTGTGAAAATAGGAAAATATGAGATAAAACATCCAATAATTCAAGGTGGTATGGGTGTTGGAATTAGCTGGGATCAATTAGCTGGACATGTAAGTCTTGAGGGTGGTTTAGGTGTTATTTCGGCTGTTGGAACTGGTTATTATAAAAAACTAAGTTCAAATGTTAATATTGTTATGAGAAAAGATAAACCAAAGGAGGTTTTAAATTTTTATAGCAAGGGTGCATTAAAAGAGATTTTTGATAATGCTAGAAAAATTTGTGGTAATCTTCCACTTGCTTGTAATATTTTATATGCAATAAATGATTATGGAAGAGTTGTAAAGGATGCTTGTGAAGCTGGTGCAAATATAATTATTACAGGAGCTGGAATTCCTACAAATATGCCAGAGTTTACAAAAAACTTCCCAGATGTAGCACTTGTGCCAATAGTTTCAAGTGCAAGAGCTTTAAAACTTATTTGTAAAAAATGGGAAAGATACAACAAACTTCCAGATGCTGTTATTGTTGAGGGACCTTTAAGTGGTGGTCATCAAGGGTTTAAGTATGAGGATTGCTTTAAAGAGGAATATCAACTTGAAAATATAGTTCCTCCTGTTATTGAAGAGGCTAAAAAGTGGGGAGATATTCCTGTTATTGCAGCTGGTGGAATTTGGGATAAAAAAGATATAGATAAATTTTTAGCTCTAGGTTGTGCTGGTGTTCAAATGGCAACTAGATTTATAGGAACACATGAATGTGATGCTGATGATAATTTTAAAGAAGTTTTACTAAAAGCAAAAGAAGAGGATATTGTTTTAATGAAATCTCCTGTAGGTCTTCCTGCAAGGGGAGTTAAAACTAATCTTCAATTTGCAATAGAAAATAAAACAGCTCCTAAGGTTCAATGTATATCAAACTGTGTTGCACCTTGTAACAGAGGTCATGAAGCAAGACTTGTAGGATATTGTATTGCTGATAGACTAGGAGCTGCATATAAAGGTGATGTTGATACTGGACTATTCTTCTCAGGTTCAACAGGATATAAAATTGATAAGATAATCTCTGTAAAAGAGTTAATGGAAAAATTAACTAAAGGAGAGTAGTTATTTTTTTAAGAGCTCTACTTCTATTAATCTTTATTTTAAATTTTTCTTACTCAAATAACTTTGAACAAGAGTATAGAGAGGCTAGAATTGAGTTTTTGAAATCATCTTTAAGAAAAGATGATGATCAAAAGATTAAAGATTTAAAACAGATTATATCTTTGGGTAAGAAGATTGGAAAAGATGTAAGAGCTGATGAGAAAAAACTAGAAGTTTTAGAACGAAAAGTTCAAAGAGATAAAACTTTTCGTAAAAATATAAATAGCATTCCTGACTCTAGAGAAAAGAAAGATTCAAAACCAAAATTAGAGAATCAAAAAATAGATAGTAAAAGTGATATTTTATTTTCTGTAAAAAATGTATATACAAAAAACAATCAAATAATTATTGAGTTTAATAAAAATATTACAAAAAAAGATATAAATTTCTTTGAACTTAATCAGAAAAATAGTTTTAGAGATGTTTATGATATAAATGGCTATTTTAAAGATGCACTTGCAACAAAACTTGAGATTGATGGAAAAGAGAGAGTAACAATTGCTCAATTTAAACCAAATATTTTAAGAATAGTATTGTCAAATAACAGAAAAATTGATTCAACTTTTAGTGTTGTTAATAGTAAAAAAATTGTTATAAATGTTGAACAAGAAAAGATAGTTCAAACAAAAAAAGATATTATAAAACCAAATATTACTCAAGATAAAACTTCAAATTTTATTGATTATAAAAATAATATTAGAGAGATATATACAGAAAATAACTCTATTTTTATAAAATTTAATAAAAACTTTTCTCAAAAAAATTTAAAATATTTATCATACCAACAAAATGGAAAGTTTGAAGATGTTTTTGAGATACAAGGTAGATATCAATATGCAAATCCAATTAAATTATCTATGGAAAATACAAACCAAATTATCACAACTCAAGAGAGAAATTTTGTAAGACTAAAGCTTTTAAATAACTCAAAGGCAAATATAGTATATAACTTTATTGATAACAAAACTTTAAAAATCACTCATATAAAACAAATAGAAAAAGAGTCTAAACCTACAAATATAGTTACAGCTCCACCTGTAACTCAAAAAATAAGTTCAAATAATAAAACAAAGAAGAAAACTATTGTTATAGATGCTGGACATGGTGGTAGTGATGCAGGAGCTGTAGGTCCCAAAAAAAGATATGAAAAGGTGGTAAATCTTGCTGTTTCAAACTATTTAGCAGATATTTTGAAAAAAAGAGGTTATAAAGTTTATGTTACAAGAAGCAGTGACAAATTTATAAAAGTAATGGATAGAACAATTTTGGCAAATGAGAAGAATGCAGATCTATTCTTATCAATTCATACAAATGCTATGCCAAAAGATAAAGCAAATAGTACAAGTGGAATAGAGACTTTTTTCTTAAGTCCAGCAAGAAGTGAAAGAGCAAAAAGAGTAGCTGCACTTGAAAATCAAAGTGATATTAGAGAGATGAATGAAAAATCAAAAGATGTGTTTTTGGAGAGTTTAAATAGACCTAGAATAACAGCTTCTCATAAATTTGCAATAGATGTTCAAGCTGGACTTTTACAAGCTGCTAGAAGTAAGTACAAAGATGTAAATGATTCAGGAGTTAGAGAGGGTCCATTTTGGGTATTGGTTGGTGCTCAAATGCCATCAATTTTAATAGAACTTGGATATATTTCTCATCCTGAAGAGAGTAGAAGATTATATGAAGCTAGTTATCAAAAAGCATTAGCTAATGGTATTGCTAATGGGATAGACTCTTACTTTCTAAAAAATCCTTAATATTTTTTACTAAATCTTTTTGTAAAGATTTTATTTTTGGAAGTTTTTTAAGAGAGAAAAACTTCACTTTTTGATTTTCCCAAGATAAATACTCTTTTTTTAAACTATCTTTTTCAAAATATTTATCTAAATTATCAATATTTGATGCATTTACAAGCCAAATTCCTACATCTTTATCTCTATTTATCTGCTCAAAATAGTCTTCAAATAGTGCAATATCAACCATAATTGAGCTCTCTTCAAAAAACTCTCTTTTAGCACACATAAAAGCACTCTCATCTTTAAATTTACTACCCTTTAAACATCCCCATTTATCATCACTTGAAAAACCTAAACAAAGCAAAATTTTAATATCTTTTTTCTCTACTTTGTAGATAACTATTCCATATGTTTTTTTATGAATTGCCATTTGACCTACCCTATTTTAAACTAATTTTTTTATAAAGAATATATGAAAAGAGTACCCATAAAAATAGAGGTAGCAATAAAGATAACTCTGGCATAAAAGTTCCAGAGCTTGTTATTTTATATAAAAAGAAAAAACAACCCCAAATTACAAGTGTACTAAATACTCCACCTGCTATAAAATTACCTAAATTAAAAAATCTACTATTTAATGATGTATAAGCAAATATCAAATATATAATTGGAACTATAAAAAATGGCACAAATAGAGTATTATATATAACAGCTCTAACTTTTTTTGTATTAATACCTTGTTTTTGTAATAGATTCCAAGCACTTAATGCATCAAGCAAAGAGTATTCACTTTTTGATTCATATACATTATTTAATATTTTAGGTAAAAACCCCTCAAGAGTTGTAACTGACTCAACATTTTTTATTGTCAATTTAGAACTCTCTTCAAGCTCTTTTGGTTTTGAAATAATTTTAGCATCACTTGCATACCATCTATTATCTAAAAAATAAGCTTCTTGAGCAATTATTGTCTCAACAATCTCCTCATCCTCTATTTTGTAAATATGTATATCAACAGCTTTTTGCTCTGCTGGATATAATTTTTTAAAATATACAAAATAGTCATCATATTTTAAAAAAATATCAGTTTTTGTATTTGTAAAATATTCATTATTTACAATTTTTCTTTTTTGCTCATAAGAGTAAGCCAAAGGAGTTGATTGAAGAACTATTAATGATAATATAAAAAATAGTGCTGTATATATTATTGGAGCAATAATACTCTTTTTTGAAGCTCCAAGTGCGTGAAATGCAACAAATTCGTTATTTTTTACAAATGTTATTAAAGTAATTATAACTGCAAAAACTAGCGATAGTGGAAGAGTTAGAGTTAAAGTAAAAATTGTATTATAAAAAAGATACAAAAGCTGTAGGTTTGCAGAGCTAGGAAGAGATTTAAAATTTTGTAAAAAATCTAAACCTGTAAAAAAAACCTCTAATGAAAGAAGAACTATTATAAAATTTTTTAAATATTTTATTAAAATATATTTTGAAAGAGTACTCATAATTCCAACTTCAAACTAAATTTTGATTTAACTTCATCAATTGATAACTCTTTTAAAGCCTCAACTGAAGATGCTACATGAGGAATTATTGTACTATATAAAATCTCTAGCTCTGCTTTTGAAAAATCATTTAATACATAATTTACAACTTCAGCTTTATCTTTTGGTTTTCCAATTCCAACTCTTACTCTAATATAATCTTGCCCAATATGAGAATCAAGCGATTTTAAACCATTATGTCCACCATGACTTCCACCTATTTTATATCTTACAACACCAAATGGAAGATCTAAATCATCATGAATAATAATCACATTTTCTAAATCAATTTTATAATAATCCATAATTGCTCTAATGGCAACTCCTGAGTTATTCATATAAGTATTTGGCTTAGAAAATAGATTATATCCCGATTTTTGTAAGTTTGATTGAAAATTTTGATTATTTATATTTGTAGTATTTAGATTTTTAGTCATAAAATCTACGACTAAAAATCCAATATTGTGTCTTGTATTTTGATATTTTTCACCAATATTTCCAAGACCAACAATTAAGTGCATAATTTCTTATTATTTAGCTTTAATTACACCAACGATTGGAACTCGTGGGTCTAAATAGCAATCAACACCCTCTGGAAGTGTTAAATCTCTTAATAATACGTTATCACCAGTATCAAGATTTGTTACATCAATTGTTATGTTGTTTGGTAAGTTTTCAACCATACATTTAACTGGAACTCTTCTTGTGTGAAGCATTAAAAGACCTTTATTTTTAAGACCTTTAGCTGTTCCTGTAGTAACAACTGGAATAGAGTATGAACTTCTTACACCTTTTTGTGCAACCATTAAATCAACATGTAATAAATCAGAAGTAATAGGACATTTTTGGTACTCTTTTACAACTACACTTAAAACTTTTCCATCTACTTTAATATCAAAAGCAAGAGTAGTTTTATTTTTTAAATATTTGATATACTCATTTCTTTTAAATGCAGCAGAGATGTTCTCCATACCTTTTCCATAGATATTTGCAATTAAATATCCCTCTTTTCTTAAAGCCTTTACAGCTGGTTTTGTTATACTATCTCTTACGATACCCTCTAACATTTTGGATCCTTTGTTTTAATTTAATATAAGGACGGGATTATATAAAAAAGTTTATAAATTTTAGGTTAATAGTTTATATATTTTTTAACTTTTGATAATTAATACAATTTTAGGTAAAATCTAATCTAAAATTTCAAAAAATATAAGGTAAGAAATATGATATTACTAGATGGAAAAGCACTATCTGCTAAGATAAAAGAAGAGGTAAAAGTTGAAGTTACTCAAATTGTAAAAGAGAAAAACATAACTCCAGGACTTGCAGTTATTCTTGTAGGAAATGATGCAGCAAGCGCAACTTATGTTGCAAGTAAAGCAAAGGCTTGTAAAGATGCTGGAATTTACTCAGTTGTACATGAAATGCCAGAGAGCATAACTCAAGAAGAGTTACTTGATACTATAAATATGATGAACAATAATCCAAAACTTGATGGTATTTTAGTACAACTTCCACTTCCAAAACATATAGATACAACAACTGTTTTAGAAGCTATAAATCCATTAAAAGATGTTGATGGTTTCCATCCATACAATGTTGGAAGAATGGTTTCTAATCTTGATTCATTTTTAAGCGCAACTCCATTTGGTGTTATGAGAATGTTTGAAGAGCATAATATTGAAGTAAGTGGAAAAGATGTTGTAGTTATTGGAAGTAGCGATATTGTTGGAAAACCTATGGCATCACTTTTAATAAATAAAAAAGCAACAGTTACAGTTTGTAATAGCAGAACAAAAGATTTAAAATCTCACACTTCAAAAGCTGATATTGTAATTATTGCTGTTGGTGTTCCATATCTACTTAAAGAGGATATGGTTAAAGATGGTGCTGTTGTTATTGATGTAGGAATTAATAGGCTTGATACTGGTAAACTTGTTGGTGATGCTGATTTTGAAGGACTTAAAAATAAATGTTCTTTTTTAACTCCAGTTCCAGGTGGAGTAGGACCTATGACAATTGCAATGTTGCTTAAAAATACAATAAAAGCTTCTAAACTAAGAGATAAAAGAGAATCAAAATAGATGTTAAGAAAAATTTATAACTGGTCATCTTCATGGACTGGAACAATTATAATTGTATTATCAATTATTTTTTTTATTGCTCAAGCTTTTGTAATTCCAAGTGGAAGTATGAAAAATACACTTTTAATAGGTGATATGCTTTTTGTTAAAAAATTCTCTTATGGTATTCCAACTCCTACAATTCCTTGGCTAGAGATTAAAATTTTGCCAGATTTTAATAAAAATGGACATTTAATAGAGGGTGATAGACCAAAAAGAGGAGATATTGTAGTATTTAGATATCCTCATAATCCAGATATTCACTATGTAAAAAGAGCTGTTGCAACAGGTGGAGATACTATTTTTCTAAAAGATAAAGAGTTATATCTTCATCCAAAAGAGGGAAACTCTTATGTAATTCAAAACTTTAAAGATTATGAAATAGTTGATATAGACAATACTTTGTTTGTAAAAAATCCATACTCTAAAGAGTTTAAAGGAATTCATAATGACCCTGAAGTTACAAAATATACAAGCTCTCATAAAGAACTCTTTGAAAAATCAAAAATAGTAATTCCAGAAGATGAAACATTTATGATGGGAGACAATAGAGATCACTCAAATGACTCAAGATTTTGGGGAAGTGTTCCGTATAAATATATAGTTGGAAAACCTTGGTTTGTATATTTTTCTATTGATGATGATTATAAAGTTAGATGGGATAGAGTTTTTAAAACTGTTGATACTTTACAAAAAGAGGCAACAGGAGAGATTAAAGAGAGAAGTAAAGAGGGAATTTATTAATATGAATTATTATATTGCAAGTGATCATGCTGGAGTTGTATTAAAAGAGTTTGTTGTAAATCTTTTAAAAAAAGAAGAGATAAATGTAGTTGATTTGGGTCCAAAAACAAATGATAGAGTTGATTATCCTGATTTTGCTAAATTAGTTTGCGAAAATGTACAAAAAGACAGAGGCTCTTTTGGAATTTTAATTTGTGGAAGTGGTATTGGAATGAGCATGGCTGCAAATAAATTTGATGGAATTAGAGCAGCTTTATGTCACAATATTTATAGTGCAAAAATGGCTAGAAATCACAATGATGCAAATGTTTTATGCCTTGGTGAGAGAGTTTGTGGAGAGGGACTTATTGAAGAGATAATTAAAGCTTGGCTTTCAAACTCTTTTGAAGAGGGACGACACACACAAAGAGTTGAAAAGATAAATAATCTACTCTCTTGTAGAGTTTAATTTAAAATATAAAAGGGGCAAAAATGGCTGATTGGCAAGTATATTTAATGATGACTGCTATAGTTGCAGCAATGCTTCTAGGAAAAAAACTTATGTTTTTTGATAAAAAAGATGAGGATGAAAAGTGATAAACCCAAAAATTATAGAGTATATTTATTCAAGTGCATCTATTCAAAGATGGAATGACTATCCAAGAATGGTTGAACTTGTAGAGCTTGATAAACAAGCTCACAAGTTTGTTATAGCATATTTTATAGCAAAATTAGAAAAAGATATAAACTTCACACACTTAATAGAAGCTGGTATTTTTGAGTTTTTAAGACGAGTTGTTGTAACTGATATTAGACCTGATGTTTTTAGAAAAGCTTTACAAAAAAAGTCAAATGAGATTAACTCTTGGGTTGTAGAAAAACTAAAAATTTCACTTCAAGATATTGATGGTGGAAATTTTTTACAAAAGTTTGAAGCATTTTTAAATGACCCATCTATGTACAAAAAAGAGAGATTTATTCTAAAAGCAGCTTCATATTTATCTACAAAATGGGAGTTCTCAATTGTATATCAAACAAGTCAATTTTTAAGTGATATAGAGGAAGTTAAAAAGGCTGTTGATGCTGAAATTGAAGATTACTATGAACTTGTTGGCGTTCAAAAAATTGCTTTAAATAAAAAACTAGCAAAAATCGTTGATTTAAGTGGAAGATTGAGATTTCAAAAACGGTGGGCACAAACTCCAAGAATTCCTGAAACTTCAGTTTTAGGACATATGCTTACAGTTGCATTTTTCTCATACTTTTACTCAATTAAACAAAAAGCTTGTGATACTAGACTTCAAAATAACTTTTTCACTGCACTATTTCACGACCTTCCAGAAGCACTTACAAGAGATATTATAAGTCCTGTAAAATATAGTGTTGATGAGCTTTCAGATATTATTGCTGAGTATGAAGTTGCAAAAATAGAGGATGATATTTTACCAAATATTCCAGAATCTATTCAAAAGGAGTTCTCTTATATTTTAGGAATTAGTGATGGAATAAAAGAGGAGTTTGCAAATAAAGTTAAAATAGATGGAAAAATTTGCGAAGTTGAAGATATAAATAAATACAACCTTGATAAATATGAAGCAATAGATGGAAAAGCACTAAAACAGTGTGATAAACTATCTGCTTTTGTTGAAGCTAGCTTATCAATCTCTCATGGTATAAAATCAAAAGAGCTGATAACTGGTAAGAAAGAGATATTAAAAGGTTTAAAAGAGATAAATGGAGTTGATTTTAGACAAATTGCTCTTGAAATTGATAATGAATTTGGAAGTAATGGTCAAGTTCAAACTACTCTTGATTTTGATTAAATTAAAAATTTTTAAAGGAAAACTATGCAAATTATTGTAGGTATTGCGCTTTTTATTGTTATTGTTACAGTTATAATTTATAAAGTAAATGATAAGTTTGAAAAAAGAGAGTTTTTAATATTCTTAGCTATTACATTTTTTGCAGTTTTAGTTGCTCTGTTTTATGAAAACTACTCAAAAAATCAACTTCCTAATATGTTTAAAAAGAAGTATGAAAAAGAGAAAAGTATTGAGATTAGAAGTTTAGATAGTGAACTTTTAAACAATAAAGTAGTATCAAGTAAAGATAAATTTATATATACATTTACATATACTATATCAAAAGATGACTCTGAATACCTATGTACTATGAATAGTGTAGAGATACATAAAATAAAAAATGAGTTTATATTTATTAATTTTGATGATATAAAAGAAGAGTGTATCAAAAAATGAAAAAAGCTACTAAAGCTGATATAGAAATTATTAAAAAAGCTTTTATAGAAAACTATAGCGATGCTGTTACAGAGCTTAATTATAGAAATGATTATGAATTACTAATAGCAATAATTTTATCAGCTCAATGTACAGATAAAAGAGTAAATTTAATAACTCCAGCTTTGTTTGAAAAGTATCCAACTGTTTTTGACTTAAGTTGTGCAAATCTTGATGATGTAAAAAAACTTATAAACTCTTGCTCTTTTTTTAATAACAAAGCACAAAATATTATAAAAATGGCTCAAAGTGTTGTACAAAACTATGAAGGAAATATTCCACATGATACAAAAGAGCTTATAAAACTAGCAGGTGTAGGAAATAAAACTGCAAATGTTTTTATGATTGAGTATAAACAAGAAAATCTTATGGCTGTTGATACTCATGTTTTTAGAGTTTCTCATCGATTGGGACTTAGTGATGCAAAAAATGTAGAAAAAACCGAAGAGGATTTAGTAAAAAAACTAAAAGGTGATGATTTACATATTTTTCATCAAGCTATGGTTCTATTTGGAAGATATATTTGTAAAGCTGTTAAACCCGATTGCGATAAGTGTTATTTTCCTCAAGTTTGTAAAAGTAAAAGTGGATTTAAGCCTAGTTAAAATTTACACTTCCTATTACATTTTTTAAAATTTCTATAGCTTTTTCATACTCAAAATCATCTATCTCTTTTTCTAAACTGATTAAAATAGATGAATCATTTGTTAGTCTAAATAAATTCTCATATAAAATTTCCAAATCATCTTTGCTTAACATATCGCTATCATTTAATTTTTTTATATAACTTTTTATAATTAAAACTGCTTTATTTTCATCAAATTTATCATTATTAAGAACTTTATTTGATTCATCTTTAAATATACTACCTAAAAAATTTAACTCATTTTTTATATTTTCAATTTCATCTTTTAATATTTTTATATCACTTGGATCAATTGATACAGCTTTTTTAAATTTATTATCAATTTTTACACAAATATCAAAAAGCCTATTAGCACCAATATTCCCACTAAGTCCTTTTAAACTATGAACTAAAGTTTTTGCTTTTTCATTTGAATTTAACAGATACTCAATAATATCTTTAAAATCATCTTCAAGCTCTTCTAAAAATTTTCTTAAAATCATCTCAATTTGTTTATTATCAGATATTTTATTTTTTAAAACATTTAAATCTAAAATATTATTCAAAGGCTCATTTTTTATAGTTTTATATGCAATCTTAACACCTTTTAATTTTTTAATATATTTAATTAAAACATTATATAAAATCTCTGTATCTATTGGTTTTAATAGAAAATCATCCATTAAAACTTCATTTGCTTTTTCTCTATCTTCTATTAAATTTGAAGCTGTTAATGCAACTATTGGTATTTGTTTATCGATTTCTCTTATTTTTTTAGTAGCATCAAATCCACTTAAAACTGGCATTTGTAAATCCATAAGAATCAAATCAAATCTATTTTTAGAAAACAGTTCAACTGCTTCTTTTCCATTTTTTGCCATAGTAACTTTTATATTTGATTTTTCTAAAATTATTTTTATAAGCTCTTGATTAGTAATATTATCTTCAGCGACTAAAATAGTTATATCTTCAAAAATTGGATACTCGCTGATTTTTTGATTATCTTCTTCATTTGTTTCAATATCAATTATAAAATAAAACTCACTACCCTCTCCAAGTTTACTCTTTAACTCTATTTTTGTATTTAATATTTTTGCAATATTTTGACAAATAGAAAGTCCCAAACCAGCACCCGAATAATCTCTTGTATTTGAAATATCTGTTTGAAAAAACTCTTCAAAAATTCTATTTTGAAACTCTTTTGATATTCCAATTCCAGTATCACATATACTAAATCTTATTTTTGCAATATTTTTAGATAATTCAATTAAACTAATATCCAATTTTATAGAGCCATTTTTTGTAAACTTAAAAGCATTTGACAAAAGATTTGATATAACTTGAAGAATTAATGCTTTGTCACTAACTACGCTTGAAGGTAATTTGTCATCTATATTTATCTCAAATTTGTTATCACTATTTATTGCAAGTTTTATATAGATATCTTCTATATCTTTTTCTAATTCTAAAAAAGTGAATCTACTTTTCTCTATTTGTATCGATTTATCTTCAATATTTGCAAGAGTTAAAACACTTTGTATTGTATTTACCAAAATATTTGAAGAGTTATCTATTTTTTTTAAAAGTTTATATTGATTTTCATCTAAATCTGTATCAAAAAGAAGCTCTGTAAAACCAATAATTGCATTTAAAGGTGTTCTTAATTCATGACTTATATTTGCAAGAAATTGAAGTTTTAATCTATTAATATTTTCAAGTTTCTCTTTTTGATGCTTTAATTTTTCATTTACTCTTAACTCTTGGGTAATATCTTCAAAAGTAACAACAACTTCAATATTTTTTAAATTTTCTTCACCATCTATTTTTTTTGCAAAAACTTTGAAAATATGAGTCTCTTTAAAATTGTCAATTTTAGCAAGATGATTTAAATTTGGATTTTTTAAAATGTATTCTACCCAAGTTATTTCCCCCATTTTTGTTTGTAAAAATCCATCCTCTTTTATAAAATGGTCACAAATACAGTTATAATCTTTTTTAAAATCTTCTAATGTATTGCAAGAAAAAAAGTCAAAAAATGCTTTATTTGCTGTTATTAATTGTTTTCCATCTGTAACAATCAAAATATTTTTTTGAGAGTTTAAAATTTTCTCTATTTTTTCACTTTGAAGTTTAGTTTTTTTAAAAAAAAGTTTTTTAAAAAATTCCATCATATCTCTTTTATTAAAAAGTTATCTCTACTTTTTTGTTTAACTTCATAAAGAGCTTCATCAGCACTTTTCATAATTGAAGCAATACTTAAATCATTGCTACTTTTATATAAAACTGCTCCTAAACTAATAGTTAAATAAGAAGCTACTTTTGAAAATTTATGTTCTATATTTTCATCTCTTATTGCTTTTACAACTCTATTTGAAATCTCTTCTAGCTCTTTTAAATCTATATTTGAAAGTAAAACTACAAACTCTTCTCCACCATATCTTGCTACTAAATCATTTGGTCTATCTAAGGTATTTAAAATACTATTCTCTAAAGTTTTTGCAACTATTTTTAAAGCTTCATCACCTTTTCCATGTCCATAATTATCATTATAAGGTTTAAAGAAATCTATATCTATCATCATAAGTGCTAAATTTGTATTTTTTATTTTACTATCTTTATAAACTTGAGTTAATCTATCATCAAAATATCTTCTATTTTTTATATTTGTTAATCCATCATAATTTGATAATTTTTCAAGAAGTTCAGTTTTTTGTTTTAGCTTTATCTGATTTTTAACTCTAGCTTTTATTATAACTTTACTAAAAGGCTTTGATATATAATCAATTGCTCCTAGATTTAACCCATATTCTTCATCTTCTTCGCTATTTTTAGCACTCACAAAAATTATTGGAATATTTTTTGTTTTTTCATAATTTTTAAGATTTTTGCAAACCTCATAACCATTCATCAATGGCATCTCAATATCTAACAAAACTAAATCTATATCTAAATTTTTACAAAGTTCTATAGCTTTTTCGCCTGTTTTTGAAATTTTGATATTATAATCATCTTTTAAAATATCGCTTAGCATCATTAAATTTGTACTCATGTCATCTACTATAAGTATAGTAGCCCTATTCTCTTCTATCATCTAATCTCCAAAATTTTTTTATAAAGTGTGTAGCATCTAATAATAACTTATTATAGCAAGTAACTAATTAATAAAATCTTCTAGAAAATAAATTTTCTTATAATATATAGTTATAAATCTTTAATCTTAGCAATCTCATCTCTTAATCTAATAGCCTCTTCAAAATTCAACTCACTTGAAGCTTTTTTCATCTGTTTATTTAGCTCAACTAATAGTTTTTTTCGCTCAGATGCTGGCATCTTTTCAAGTCGTTGTTTTTTTAGAGCAACACTATCATACTCTTCAAGTTTTAGATTCTCATCAAGCTTTCTTTTTGTTGATTTTGGAGTTATATTATTTTTTATATTATGCTCTTCTTGAATTTTTCTTCTTCTATTTGTCTCATCAATTGCAAATTGCATAGAGTCTGTTATCTTTTTAGCAAAAAGTATTACTCTTCCCTCTTCATTTCTAGCAGCTCTTCCAATTGTTTGAATTAGTGAAGTACGACTCCTTAAAAATCCCTCTTTATCAGCATCTAAAATAGCAACTAGTGAAGTTTCAGGAATATCAAGACCCTCTCTTAAAAGATTTATTCCAATTAATACATCAAAAGTTCCAATTCTAAGCTCTCTTATTATTTGATTTCTCTCTATTGCATCAATTTCACTATGCATATATTTTACTTTTATTCCTAAATCAGCATAATAACTTGCAAGCTCTTCAGCCATCTTTTTAGTTAGAACTGTAACCAAAACTCTTTGATTTTTAGAAGTTACTTTTTTTATCTCATCATGAAGTTTTTCAACTTGAAACTCACTATCTACTATCTCAATAACTGGATCAAGAAGTCCTGTAGGACGAATTATTTGCTCTGCTACAACGCTACTTAGCTCTAGCTCAAGCTCATTTGGTGTTGCACTTACAAAGATATAATTAGGAGCTTTATTTATAAACTCATCAAATTTTAAAGGTCTATTATCCAAAGCACTTGGAAGTCTAAACCCATACTCAACTAAAACCTCTTTTCTACTTCTATCAGCTGCGTGCATTCCTCTAAATTGAGGTAAAGAAACATGAGATTCATCAACAACAAGTAAAAAATCTTTATCCATTTGAGCAAAATAATCCAAAAGAGAATAAGGTGTTTCACCTGGTTTTAAACCTGTTAAGTGTCTTGCATAGTTCTCAATTCCCTTGCACATTCCAGTTGCTTCAATCATCTCTAAATCAAACTCAACTCTTTGTTTAAGTCTTTGATACTCTACAAGTTTTTGCTCTTTTTGGAAAAAATCAAGTCGTTCTTCAAGCTCTTCTTCTATTTGTTTTACAGCATTTGCAAGATTTTCTTGTGTTACAACAAAGGGATTAACAGAGTAAATAATCACCTCTTTTAAATCTTTGATTTTTGTATTTGTTAGATACTCATGTAAAGTAATACTCTCAACCTCATCACCAAAAAACTCAACTCTTAAAAACTCATCTTCATAATAGGCTGGAAAAATATCAATTACATCACCATTTACTCTAAAATCAGCTCTATCAAAAAACTTATCATTTCTTTTATAACCCATCTCTATAAGTTTTAACAAAAACTCTTTTTGAGAGTATGAAAATCCAACTTCAACTCTTTGAACCATTGCTTTATATTCACTTGGATTTCCAAGTCCATAGTTAGCAGATACTGAAGCTATTACAATTACATCATCAAAAGACAAAAGAGAGGCTGTGGCACTTAGTCTTAATCTTTCTAACTCATCATTTATAGAGCTATCTTTTTCAATAAATAGATCACTTCTTGGAATATAAGCTTCTGGTTGATAGTAGTCATAATATGAGATAAAATACTCAACATGATTATTTGGGAAAAACTGTTTAAACTCTGAGTATAACTGAGCTGCTAAAGTTTTATTATGAGTCATAATAAGTGTTGGTTTTTGAACTCTTTCAATTACTTTTGCAATAGTATAAGTCTTTCCACTTCCAGTAACTCCTAAAAGTGTGTTGTACTGATTATTTGCTTCAATACTTAAGCTTAAAGCCTCTATTGCTTTTGGTTGATCACCACTTGGAGAATAATCACTTACTACTTCAAATTTTGCCAAAATAAAATATCCTTTTAATCTTCTAATTCTTCATTTAAAAACTTACCATCTTTAAACCTTGTAAAACTCTTTTGACAAGCTAAAGATGGAATATTTATATACTCTTGATTTCCTATTTTATAAGATTTTGCTTGATGAAAGTGCCCTTCAATAATAATATCTTCTTTATAGTTTTTTACTCTTTTATTTGCTAACTCTTCAAAATAATTTAAAGTGTGACAAATATTTTTATTATCAAGTGCTTTTTCAATTCTTTTGCTTATAAAAAAGTTTATATCAATAAAATTTAAAAATTTAAGCAAATAACTATTTCTAATAACCTTACAATACAAATCATAGTGCCAATTAACAAAATTATCTCCATGAGAGATAGCTATTTTTTTATCTTTATAACTTAAAATTAAAGGCTGGTTTTCTCTTTTTAAAACTTTTATATCTGGAAAAAGTGTTTGTAAATTATAGTCATGATTTCCCTCTAAATAAAAAATCTCATGACTTTTTGAAAGAGTGTTTATCTTGTCTATTAAATTTTGATATTTTTTTACAAAATATCTTGACTCCCCTGAGATAAAATCAAAATTATCTCCCATTAAAAAAATTTGATTAGCCTTTATCTTTTGACTTATCAAATCTTCTAAAATAGTCTTAAACTCTTGATTTTTAAAATTGTAGTGTGAATCTGCTATAAAAATAGCTTCATCTTCTAATAGTAGCTTCAAACTATAGCTCTATCTCTTTATAAAATATTGCATAAACCTCAAAAGTTTTATCTCCACCTGGAAGTTTTGCAGTAAACTCATCTCCTTCAACTTTTCCCATAAGTTGTTTTGCTAAAGGTGAATTAAAAGATATAAATCCTTTTTCAACATTTGACTCAACTCCACCAACAATAGTATAAGTAAACTCTTCATCACTTACTACATCAAATAGTGTAACTGTTGATCCAAAACTAACTCTATCATGTGGTAAAACAGAAGGATCTACAATAACTGCTTTTGAGATAATATTACTTAACTCAGCAATTTGTACATCTATTAGCTTTAGTTTCTCTTTTGCACTATGATACTCAGCATTCTCCTTTAAATCTCCCAATTGTCTAGCTTCATCAAGAGCAACAACAGTTTGGGGTCTTTCAATGCTTTTTAAATAGTCCAATTCATTTGTTACTTTGTTGTAACCAGCAAGCGTCATTGGCTCTTTATCCATATCATAACCTCTTTTAATAAATATTTTTGTGTTATAATAGCCAAAAATTTGTAAAGAAGATTTAAATATGCAATATAATAGAACAAAAATGCTTTTTGGAGAAGAGGCTTTTAATAAATTTCAAAATACAAAATTAATACTTTTTGGTGTTGGAGGAATGGGAAGTTTCGCACTTGATGCTTTATATAATACTGGTATTACAGATATAACTATAGTTGATTTTGATACATATGAGCCATCAAATCAAAATAGACAATTGGGAAGCCATGGAAATATAGGAAGAAAAAAAGTTGAAGTTATGAAAGAGAGATATCCAAATGTAACTCCTATTTGTGTAAAAATAACACCTGAGTGGATTGATAACTTTGATTTTTCATCATATGACTATATTTTAGATGCAATTGATGATGTAAAACCAAAAGTCCATTTGATAAAAAAATATTTTACAAAAGTAATAAGTACAGGTGGAGGAGCTAAAAGGATTGATCCTCTTCAAATTACATATGGCTCTATTTGGGAGACAAAAAATGATAAATTTATAAAAAAAGTAAGAGAAGAGCTTAAAAAACAGGGTTTTAAAAAGAAGTTTAAAGTTATTTATTCAACAGAGCTTCCTTTGTGTATCGATAAAGGAAGCTTTGAAGGTGTAACAGCTAGTTTTGGGCTTATGATGGCATCTGTTACTATTCAAAAAATAGTAAGAAAGTTAAATTTAGTTAAAGATAGTCAAAGTAAAAAATTTATATAATAACCAACATTCTAAATAAAGGATCTACATGGGCGGTATTAGTGGTAGTGTTGAACAGATGACACAAGGACATTTACGAAATGTTCAGCAATTAGCAGTATTTTACACTGGTCATAATAATATTTACGCAATAAATATAGCAAAAGTTAAAGCGTTTATCATAACAGAAGAAGTTGCTATAAATGATACTCCAAAAGATACAAACATTATTGCAGGTATAGCTACAATTAGGGGAGAACCTGTTACTTTAGTAAACCTTGATGCTTGGCTTGGACTTAAACCTCTTGAGATAAAAGATTACAAGTTAATTATTTTTTGTGAGTTTAATCATAAAAAAATAGGTTTTTTAGTTAAAGATATGCTTGATATTGTTGAAAAAACAACTCAAGAGTTAAGACATACAGAAGAGACAAACTCAAAAATTACATATACAACTTATGTAAAAGTAAACAACAAAGATGAACTTTGTACAGTTTTTAATGCTGAACAACTTTTAAGAGATATTAAGTGGACAGATGATGGTGGAAGAGATATCAAAAAATATGTTGAAGGCAAAATTCAATCATCTAAAAAAATACTTGCAGCAGAGGATTCAGCAGTTGCAAGAGAGGTTTTACATAAATTCTTTTCTCAAATAGAGGTTGATTATGAAATCTACTCAAATGGTGGAGAGCTACTTGATAGAATTGAAGATTTAGATCCTTCAAAAATAGGATTAATCGTAACAGATATTGAGATGCCTGGAACTGATGGTTATCAAGTTGCATCATTTATTAAAAATAATCAAAAATATGAACATATACCTGTAGTTGTAAACTCATCTATGACAACAGATGCTGTAAGAGGTAAAATGGAGAGAATTGGAATTGATGGATTTGTAGGAAAAACTGATATAAATGCTTTATATAATCTTACAAATAGACTCTTATTAAGATAGTTTTTATATCTTTTACTCTAAAGCCAAAGATTTTAATCTTTGGCTTTTTTTATCTTAGTTATCTTTTAACCAATCTTTAAAATTATCAATTTGAATTTTAGTCTGCTTTGTAGAAGTTCCACCAAAAGAGTCTCTACTATTCATAGAGTTTTTTAAATTTAAATATGAAATTATCTCTTCATCAATATTTTCAAGCTCTTTTGTACTGTTTCTAATCTCATTTATATTTAATTCACTAATATCTTTGTTTAATCTATTTGCTTCTTGTACAAGCTCTTTTGTAATATAGTAAGCTGTTCTAAAAGGCATATTTTGTTTTAAAACTAAATAATCTGCCAAATCAGTTGCTGTTAAATGCCCTATTTTACAAGCATTTTCCATAATATCTACATTTACCTTCATAGTTTTAATTACTTCATTTAAAATATTTAATGATATTTCAATAGTAGCAACTGAATCAAAAACTCCCTCTTTATCCTCTTGTGTATCTTTGTTGTATGCCAAAGGAAGAGATTTCATAACTGTTAAAAGAGAGATTAAATTTCCATAAACTCTTCCAGTTTTTCCTCTTAATAACTCAGGTACATCAGGATTTTTCTTTTGAGGCATAATAGAGCTTGTAGTTGCATACATATCACTCATTTGAACAAATCTAAACTCATAAGATGACCAAAGAATTAACTCTTCAGAAATTCTACTTATATGCATCATTGTTGTGCTTATATTAAACAATAACTCTAAAGCAAAATCTCTATTTGAAACACTATCCATAGCATTTTGTGTTGGAGCATAAAAACCTAAAAGCTCTGCTGTTTTAAATCTATCAATATTGTGTGGAGTTCCTGCAAGTGCTGCACTTCCAAGTGGTGAGTAGTTGTTTCTTTCATAAGATGATGCAAATCTTTCAAAATCTCTTTTAAACATATTTGCATATGCCATCATATGGTATCCAAAATTTATAGGTTGTGCATGTTGTAAGTGAGTCATTCCTGGCATAAGTGTAGTTGTATGCTTTGAAGCTACATCTACAAATGTAGAGATTAACTCTTTAATTTGAACCTGAATTGACTTAGTTTTTTCTTGAACATAAAGCGTAAAATCTGTACAAACTTGATCATTTCTACTTCTTGCTGTGTGAAGTCTTTTACCAGCATCTCCAATAATTTGAGTAAGTCTATTTTCAACAGCCATATGAATATCTTCATACTCTAAAGAGAATTTAAATTCACCATTTTCAATCTCTTTTAAAACTTGTAAAAGTCCACTCTCTATCTGTTTTTGTTCATCACTTGAGATAATATTTTGTAAAGCCAACATTTTAGAGTGTGCAATAGAACCTTTTATATCTTGAGAGTATAACTCTTTGTCAAACATAATTGAAGCATTAAACTCATCTAATAGTTTTGCATTTGTATTTTTTAATATCTGATTGTTTTGTTCTGTCATATTGATTAATCCTACTTTTTATTAGGGGTTTATTATATCATAACTGATATAATTTTACTTACGAAAATTCAAGGGCATCCTATATGAACAATATCAAAGAGATTACAAAAAATACTCTAGAAGCACTAAGAGAGAAGAAACTTCAAGTGACTCCTGAAAACTACTTTTTAGAGTTTAAACATCAATCAAAAATTCTAAATGGTCACACTGAAGAGATAGCTATATATGAAAATAGTTTAAAAAGTCTAACAAAAGATGAGAAGAAAAAATTAGTAGATGAATCTATTTTTAAAGTTGTATCAATACTATCTTCAAGAGTTACAAGCGATGAGTTAAGATTGCTTATTGCAACATTTAATGATCTTTTAACTCCTGCTGTTAATTTTGAGCTAAAAGAGGAGATTGAAGATTTTATCTTAGAGTCTTTAAAAAACCCAAAAAATGTGACTTCAAAAGAGTCAATACTAAAAATCAAAGAGTTTGCAAAAGAGCGAATAAATGCTGATAGAAGAGTATTAAAAGAGAAAACAAATGATATTATAAAATTAACCTCTTTAATGAGTAGATACTATGACAAAGCTTTAAATGATAGTAATAGCTCAAATGAAGATATTAAAAAGATAAAAGAGGATTTAGTATCTTTAGATATATCTGATTTTTCAAAAAGAGAGTTAATCTCTGTTCAAAAAAGATTAATAGAGACAATTTATAAGCTTGAAAATTCACTTTTAGAAAACAATCGAATTTTATCGACAAATATAGATAAAGTTAAACTTCTTCAAGCACAAATAAATGATCTTGAAAAAGAGCTTCAAGTTGCGAAAGAGGAGTATTTATATGACTTTTTAACAAATGTTTTAAACAGAAGAGCTTATGAAAATGAAGCAAAAAAGATGGAGAAACAGTTTTTTGTATTTGAGACAAATTTTGCAATTGTATTTTTTGATATTGACCACTTCAAAAAGATAAATGATGCTTTTGGTCACTCATGTGGAGATGAGATATTAAAATCATTTGCACAAATTCTAAAAAATCTTACAAGAAAAGAGGATATTATTGCTAGATTTGGTGGAGAAGAGTTTGTTGCACTTATAAATTTTAGAGATAAAATTGAAGTAACTAGATATATAAAAAGAGTTAAAAATGCTTTTTTAAACAGAGTTTTTGTTTATAAAGATAATAAAATCAACATAACTTTCTCAGCTGGAGTTACTTTTAGAAACAACTATGAATCTATTGCTCAAGCTCAAGAAAAAGCTGATAGTCTACTTTATGAAGCAAAACATCAAGGTAGAGATAGAGTTATTTTTGATAATGGAACTGTTATTTAAGTTTTATTATGACCAAAGCTGAAGCTTTGGTAAGTTTGCAACTGCTTTTAAAATATCTGTTTTTGAAACAATCCCAACTAAAGTATCACTCTCATCAACTATTGGAATAGCATCTAATTTTAAATCAATCATAATTTTTACCACATGTCTAACATCAGATTGAGGATCTGCTGTTATAACTTCAGGCAAATATACATCATCTATTTTTCTATTTAAAACACTATTTGTATCATCTAAATTATTCATTAAAAGAGTTAAAATTATCTTTTTATTTACAATTCCAATAATCTTTTTACCAAAATCTGTAACTGGAACTTGAGATACTTTTTTCTCTTTTAAAAAATAGTATATCTCCTCTATTGTTGAATCTTTTGTAACATTAAAAACATCTTGTGTCATAATATCACTTATTTTATAAACAGGTTCCAAAGTATCTAATTGAGCTATTTTTTTATAAGAGTTTATAAACTCTTTTTTCTGCTCTTGGCTTAATTGACTAGAAAAATCTTGAATTAATCCCTCTTTTGGTTCAAACCTAATTGGTTCAATCTCTTCAATAGTTTTAAGATTGTACAAATTGTCACTTGTACTTCTAAATCCTACCGTTCCATTGTTGTATATTGCAAACATTTAGACCCCCAAAAAAAGTTTTCTTATATTGTAACAGATTATTATAAATTTGTTATCAAACAGGTAAAACTCTAATATTTTCATCTATTTTACTTTGTAAAATTGACTCAATTGCATAAAGTGTTCCCATACTTCCAGCACTACATCCACTACAAGCACCTAAGTATCTTATGTATAAATCGTAGTGAGGTGCTGATTCAACCAACTCTAAAACCTCCATATTTCCACCATCCATAATAAGCATTGGTCTTACATCATCATCTAAAACATCTTCTATTAATTTAATTCTCTCATCTTTTGACATTTCAATGAAACTTTTATTCAAATAGCTAGGTTCGTTTGTTTTATCTTCTTCAATTTTTTTTCTTGTTTGTTCTAAAATATCACTTAAATATATCTCTTTTTCTTCAAGACCACCCTCTTTTGCACATGATTTACAAAAAATTCCAGCGTGTGTATATTTTTGTAACTCTTCAATAGTTTTTATATCATGCTCTTTTATTAAATTTACAACTTCACCCAAAGTTGTTCTTGCACAGTCACAAACTATATAATCAGAGCTAAAATCATCAATATTTCTAATATTTGCATTTAAAACAACTTTTTTTAAGACAACAAAATTTAAAAAACCGTTGTGTAGCTCTTGAATATCAATTGCTGGAATTTGTGGTTCATCTCTTAGTGCAAACTCAACATCTGTTTTAAACATATTTGCAACTTTTTCAAGAGTTTTTCCAATACAAAGCTCTATCATCATATCATTTAAAGCAACTATAACTCCAGTTGCAAATGATTTAAATTTTGCGTCAAATACTGTTTTATCTTTTGTAATTGCAAAATATACTCTTAAAGCATCGCTTCCATTTGATTCAAAATCAGCAACAACTAACTTGCATCCAAATTTTATTGCATCCTCTTTTGTAATCTCACCAAAATGCTTTGGACTATTAATTCTATCTTCTATTTTTTTTGAGTAATTTTTCATATATTTTCCATTATTTTTAGTTATTTAAAGTTTTTTTGTATTTTATTTAAATTAGGATAAGATTTATCTTAATTTAAAATCGCCATTTTATCGTATTTTTAAGCAAAAAAAATGCTTATTTTTTTACTTTATTAGGATTTATGCCTTTACATTATATACTTATTTCGATATTATTCCAATTAGGATAAAAACTGTCCTATTTAAAATCAAATAAATTTTACGGAGAAGTCATGAGTGAAAACCAACAAATACATGACATTATAAACAGTGATTATAAACTTGGATTTGAAACTTTAGTTCAAAGTGATACTTTTGCAAAAGGTTTAAATGAAGATGTTATAAGAGCTATTAGTGCAAAAAAAGAAGAGCCTGAGTTTTTATTAGAATTTAGATTAAAAGCTTATGAGAAGTGGCTAAAAATGGAAGAGCCTACTTGGGCTAAATTAAACTATCCAAAGATAGATTATCAAGATTATGCATATTAT
Organism: Aliarcobacter skirrowii CCUG 10374; assembly: GCF_003544835.1. NCBI lineage: Bacteria > Pseudomonadati > Campylobacterota > Epsilonproteobacteria > Campylobacterales > Arcobacteraceae > Aliarcobacter > Aliarcobacter skirrowii. The sequence continues at coordinate 1,331,154 of NZ_CP032099.1, forward strand.
TCAGCACCAAAAAAAGCTTTAAACTCACTAGATGAAGTTGATCCTGAAATCTTAAAAACTTATGAGAAGCTTGGAATTCCACTTGAAGAGCAAAAAATGCTTGCAGGTGTTGCTGTTGATGCTGTTTTTGACTCAGTTTCAATAAAAACTACATATCAAGATGAGCTTGAAAAATTAGGAATTATATTTTGCTCAATTAGTGAAGCAGCACATAGATTTCCAGAACTTGTAAAGACTTATTTAGCAAGCGTTGTTCCTGTAACTGATAACTATTTTGCCTGTTTAAATAGTGCTGTTTTTACAGATGGAAGTTTTGTTTATATTCCAAAAAATACAAGATGCCCAATGGAGTTATCAACTTATTTTAGAATAAATGCTTTAAATACAGGACAGTTTGAAAGAACTTTGATTATCTGTGATGAGGGAAGCTATGTTTCATACAACGAAGGGTGTTCTGCTCCTTCAAGAGATGATAGACAACTTCACGCAGCAGTTGTTGAGTTAGTTGCTCTTAAAGATAGTCATATAAAATATTCAACTATTCAAAACTGGTATCCAGGTGATGATGAGGGTAAAGGTGGAATTTTAAACTTTGTTACAAAAAGAGCCTTATGCAAAGGTGATAACTCAAAAGTATCTTGGACTCAAGTTGAAACAGGTTCAAGTATAACTTGGAAATATCCATCTTGTGTACTTCAAGGAGATAATAGCGTTGGGGAGTTCTACTCTGTTGCAATTACATCAAGAGCTCAACAAGCTGATACTGGTACAAAGATGATTCATTTAGGAAAAAATACTAAATCAACTATTATTTCAAAAGGAATATCAGCACTTAAAGGTGTAAATATCTATAGAGGTTTGGTGCGAGTTGGAAAAAATGCACAAAATGCAAGAAATATCTCTGAGTGTGACTCACTTTTAATTGGAAATAAGTGTCAAGCTCACACTTATCCATATCATGAGATTAGAAATAGTAGTGCAAATATTGAGCATGAAGCAACAACATCAAAAATTTCAGATGAACAACTATTTTATCTAAACCAAAGAGGAATAGATGAGGAAGATGCTATTGCTATGATTGTAAATGGTTTTTGTAAAGAGGTTTTAAAAGAGTTACCAATGGAGTTTGCTGCTGAAGCAAAAGAGTTATTAAGTATTTCATTAGAAGGAAGTGTGGGTTAAATTATGAGTAAAAAAGATACATTGTTAAAAATTGAAGATTTAAAAGTAAGTATAAATAGTAATGAAATTTTAAAAGGATTAAATCTTGAGATAAAACCAGGTGAGGTTCATGCACTTATGGGTGTAAATGGAGCTGGAAAATCAACTTTAGTTAAAACTTTAGCAGCTCACTATGACTGTGAAGTTGTAGGTGGTAAAGTTACATTCAAAAATAAAGATTTATTAGAGATGGATGCTTCACAAAGAGCAAATGAGGGAATTTTTATGAGTTTTCAAACTCCTGTTGAAGTTCCTGGAGTAAATAATAGCTACTTTTTAAGAACAGCTATGAATGCAAAAAGAGCTTATGAAGGAAAAGATGAGCTAGATGCAATGCAGTTTTTAAAGCTTGTAAAAGAAGAGACAAATAAGTTTGATATTGATAGAAAACTATTACAAAGAGATTTAAATGATGGATTTAGTGGTGGAGAGAAAAAAAGAAACGAGCTTGTTCAACTTTTAATGCTAAGTCCTGATTTAATAATGCTAGATGAGATTGATAGTGGACTTGATGTTGATGCTATTAAAATTGTTGCAAATGTTATAAACTCTATGCTTGATGGGAAAAAATCTATTCTTATGATTACTCACTATGATAGACTTTTAGAGCTTATAAAACCTGATTTTGTACATATTTTAAGTGATGGAAAGATTGCTAAAACTGGAGATTATAGTTTAGCTTTAGAACTAGATAAGAAAGGTTTTGAAGCATTAGGAATAAAAAATGCAGATAAATAGTATAAAAAATCTAAAACTTCCTTCAAAAAAAGATGAAGAGTTTTTAAAGATAGATTTTGAAACTTTTTTCTCAAAAAACTTTGAGAATATAAAAATAAATGAGTTTGAACTAGAAAATTTATCTTCAGGTGAAGATAAGAACTCTTATAATTCAATTTTATTTGATATTGCAAAAAGTTTTTCAAATAATCAAAAAGTTTTAAAAATAACAAAATCGACTCAAAAACCAATAATAATAGACCACACAAATAAAGAGTTGGACTCTTTAAATATAAGTTCACTTAAAATTGAAGTTGAAAGTGGTGTAAAAGCTTCTGTTATTGAGATTTTTTCACTAGAAAATAGTGTAAATTTCATAGCAAATAGAGAGCTTGTATTAAAAGAGAATTCATCTTTAGAGTATGCAAAAATCGATAATCTAAACAAAGATTCATCAATGATTTTTTCAACAAATGCAAAGTGTGAAGATGATTCAAATTTAGATATTTATAACTTTAATATAGGTCTTGGATTTTGTCTAAACAACTATGAAAATAGTTTAGATGCACAAAATATAAACTATAGTTTAAATGGATTAAATAAGTTAAAAAATAGCTCAAACAGTTCAACTTTGGTAAAAACAATTCACAACAACAAAAACTCAACAAGTAGCATAAACTATAAAAATAGTTTAAAAGATAACTCAAGAGCTGTTGTAAAAATCACTTCAATAGTAAACGAAAAAGCACCATATTCAAAAGCTTTTCAAAACTGTAACTCAATTTTATTAAGTGATGATGCTGTTGTTTTTGCTCAACCTCACTTAGAGATATATATAGATGAGTTAGAGGCTAGTCACGGAACTACAACAGGAACTTTAAATAAAGACCAACTTTACTATCTACAAAGTAGAGGTATAAGCAAAGATGAAGCCTATGATATGCTTTTAGTTGCTTTTGAGAGTTCAATTAAAGATAGTATTAAAGATGAAGAGCTTAAAAATTTAATAGAAGAGTATTTAAAATAAGATGTATAAAAAAGATTTTCCATATTTTGCAAACTCAAATAGCGTATATTTGGACAATGGTTCAACAACACAAAAACCACAAAGTGTGATTGACTCAACTATTGAATACTACACAAAATATTGCTCAAATACTCACAGAAGTAGTTTTGGTGATGCAAACAGAGCCACTACAGAGTTTGAAAATACAAGAGAGTATCTACAAAAGTTTATCAATGCAAATAAAAAAGAGGAGATAATTTTTACAAGTGGAGTTACACAAAGTATAAATTTCATAGCCTCTTCTTTTGGAAAAAAGTTTAAAAATATTATTATATCAAGCCTTGAACATCATGCAAATATTGTGCCATGGCATCTACAAGGAAGAACTTTGGGAAATGGTCTTGAAGTTGTAAATTGTAATGATAATTTGGATTTTGATTTTGAGCATTTTGAAGAGCTTTTAAAGGCAAATCCAAACTCTTTTGTAAGTGTTGCGCATGTTACAAATGCTTTTGGAAAAGTTCATGATATAAAAAGAGTTATCTCTATAGCTCACTCTTACAATGCACCTGTTTTAATAGATGGTGCTCAAAGTTTAAGTAGTTTTAAAATTGATGTTCAAGAGCTAAATTGTGACTTCTTTGCAATATCAGCTCATAAAACATTTGGACCAACAGGAGTTGGAGCTATTTATATAAAAGAGAAATTTTTTGATGATGTAGAGCCTTATATTACAGGTGGAGCAGCTATAAACACGGTTGATTTTGAAAAAGGAAGCACTTTTTTAAACGCTCCTTATAAGTTTGAAGCTGGAACTCAAAATATAACTGGGGTAATTGCATTTAAAGAGGCTTTAAAATATATTGAAAATATTGGCTATGAAACAATACAAAATAGAAAAAAAGAGCTTTTAGAGTATCTAAATAGTGAACTAAAAAAGCTTCCTGATATAATTTTTTACAACGATTTAAAAGATTGTAGTGGAAGTAGAAGTTTTAATTTCAAAGGTATTATGCACGATGATATCTCAATTTTACTTGATAAACTAAAAATATCTGTTCGAGTTGGTCATCACTGTGCACAACCAATTATGAAAAAACTAAAAATAAAAGGAACTATTAGAGCTAGTTTGGCTTTTTATAATGATTTTGAAGATATTGATAAACTAATTAGTGCTTTAAAAAGAGCATTAAGTATGTTAAAGGATTAAAAAATTATGAGTATTAAACAAAGAGTTGAAAATATAAAAGAGGATTTGGATTTTTTTGATGAAGAGTTGGCTAAATATGAATATATTATTGATTTAGGAAAGAAGCTTCCTACTTTTGATGAAGAGAATAAAACTCCTGAAAATTTAGTTCACGGTTGTACATCGCAGGTTTGGTTGATTTGTGAGAAAAAAGAGAACAAACTATTTTTCAAAGGCACTAGTGATGCAATAATAGTTAAAGGTTTAGTTTATATTATTTTAGAGATTTTCTCTAACTCTACAATTGAAGAGTTAAAAGAGGTTGATATGGATATTGTAAGAGAGCTAGGACTTAGTGAAGTGATAACTCCAAATAGACAAAGTGGAGTTATAGGAATGATTAAAAAAATAAAAGAGTATGCTCTAAAGGCATAAAAGCCTATATAAAGGATAAAAAATGAGTGGAATTTTTGATAAAGAGAAGATAAAAGAGAAAATTATAGAGAATTTAAAAAAAGTTTATGACCCTGAGATTCCTGTGGATATCTATAATCTTGGGTTGATTTACAATATTGAACTTGAAGAGAGAGAAAACTATCTGTTTTGTGAGATAGATATGACTCTTACAAGTCCAGCTTGTCCTGTTGCTGATAGTTTGCTTGAGCAGGTTCGATATGTGGCTATGGCTGTTGATGAAGTTGATGAGGCAAAAGTAAACTTAGTGTTTGAGCCTGTTTGGGAACCTCATATGATGAGTGAAGATGCAAAAGAGATTATGGGTGCTAGTGGAGCTGCTATTTCTTGGTAGGTTTGAAACTCTTTGTTTCAAACCAAAGCTAAAAATAATAAATTAAAAAATCTATACAATTTTTATTTTATAAATTTATTATTCAGATGAAGCTGATTTATATGCAGTATAAATTATATAAGCCATTCCAATAATACCTATGCTAAGTGCGATATAACCTATCATCTTGTCTCCTTTTATTTTTTTGCTTCTCTAATCTCTTTTAGCTTTTTTTCAATATTCTTATTTAATTTAAAAAAAGCAATTAATAAACCTAAAAGAAATAAACTAGCTATTATTAATAAAATTGTATCTTGCGTTTTATAAGTTGTGACTATCCAACCAAAAACAGCAGTAAAAACACCAACTATTACACCCAACCAAAAAGTTTCTAGTTACTTAGTTTGAAATTTAACACTCAAAATATTTACAAAATTGCTTTTTTGTATATTTGAAAAAATCTTCTTTTACTGTTCCATATTTTTTTATGACAGCAGATTTTGAAACAACAAAAGTTTTTCTTAAAATTAATTTAGATTTTACTGGAATAGAACCATTTTTAAAATTTTTTAACTCTATTAATATCTCATCATCTGTCATTCTTTCTATTTTGCTACTAATTGGAATGGCTATAAAATCATCAAAAGGTAAATTGTCTTTAAATACAAGTACTGGTCTTTTTTTTGATTGATTTAAATTGCTAAAATAGAACTCACAAAGTACAATATCAAAGCTATTTATTTCCATATATCATCCTCTTTTAAGTCTTGCCAATCTTCTATAAGATTTGCAGAATGGTTTGAAAATAGTTTTGTATCTTCTATATCATCTTTTGATACTATTTTTTGTTCTTTGTCTTCTAAAATCTTTATTTTATTGTTATCAAGACTTTTTAGGAAAAACATTATATGGTTATAAATATCATCATTTATTTTTAGCTTAATTGTGTGCATATATTTTCCTTTATAAATATTTTAAAAAAGATTATATCAAATTTAGAAGTAAAAAGGCAAAAAAAAAGCTTGAGCAAAAAGCTCAAGCTTTGAAAAAGAATAAGGCTAAGCCTTATTTCTTAAATTCTTAGAATTTATAGTTAACTTGTAATCTTCCAGAATTTTCTTTTGAACCATTAGTTTTATCAAGATCTTGTTGTCCATATCTAATATATCCATCTAAGTTTTTAGACATTTTATATGTTAATTGACCAAAAACCTCATCTTGTTTAATTGTACCAGTAGTTTTATCTGTTTGTGTAGCCAACGAAGTAGCTGCATCAAACTCTAATTTTCCATAGTGAACAGAGAAGTTTAAATTATCTAAAATATCTGCACCTAAAGTTGCTTGTAAATATTTAGCATCTGCTTTTCCTAAAGAGTTTAATCTCCACCCTAAAGAAGCATTTTGTGCATCTGAATCAAGAGCTGTTAAACCACCATCTTTATCTGTTGTTGTATATGCAAGTCTTGCGTTTACAATTCCAACTTTACCATCAACAGCAACTCTTAAAAGAGTATCTGTTTCTGCATTTGGAACAATTTTATCATCTAATTTTAAAGCAACATATCTTACTTCATATCCAACTTTTGCATTATCAGCTAAATCAGCTTTACCGTGAATTGCAGCTGTATAAGTATCGAATTGATCAACAGCATTTAAATACCAAGCTTCTGCATTTACAATACCATAGTTAGCTTGTAGAGTTGCAGCATAAATATCTTCTGAACCACTTAAAAGACCTCCTGCAGGAGCTGTTGTATTAATATTTGTTTGATTGAAATAAGCTAATCCTAAAACAAATTTATCAACTGCAGTTACAGAGAAAATTCCTGTACCTGTTTGCTCACCACCGTCATTGTCAGTTGCAACAGTCCATGGAGTAGCTAAACCTTGTTTACCAACATTAACAGTTGTATTTGGAATAACTGAAAGACCAAAATAAGCATGTGCTAATCCAACACCTGTATTTACACCATCCTGCGCACCAACATTAATATCAGGAGTACCATTAGCTTTATCTAAAGTACCAAAATCATTTGCATTGTTTGCAACATTAAATCTTGTATTAAATTTAACATAGTCATTTACTTTTGATGATAAATTTAAGTTAATTTTATATTTATTTGCATTAGTAGTTTCACCTGATTTATCATTTCCAAAGTTATCATATCTATATGTAACTGTTCCTGATACATCTACATCTTTAATAGCTTCTTCAAGTGGTTTCGCGTTTGCACTTGATAGACCTGCAACTGCAACAGCTGCAACTAAACTTAGTTTTGTGAATTTTTTCATCGTTTTTCTCCTAAAATCTCGAAATTAAAGTCGATTTACAAGAAGTTATTAACTTATTGTTTACCGTGGCGACCATTTTATATGAGTTAAATTTAAAGTTTTCTTAAAGTTACCGTATAGTTACAATATTTTGAGTGTTTTTAATAATTTTTTAATTTATTGAGGGTTTTTAGCAATATCAAACAATTTTTCTATCAATAAAAAAGAAGAAATTTTGAATAAAATAGTCTAATATGTTGGAAAATTTTTCAAAAAAGGCAAAAGATGAAAAAGATAAATAAGGTTTTAATAGCAAATAGAGGAGAGATAGCTCTTCGAATTATAAGAGCTTGTAAAGAGCTTGAGATAAAAAGTGTTGCAATTTTTTCAGAGGTTGATGTTGAGGGTGTTTGGGTAAGAAAAGCTGATGAGTGCTATCCAATACTAGGAGATGTAGTTCAAGCATATTTAGACTATGACAAAATCATATCTATTGCAAAAAAATCTGAGTGTGATGCAATTCATCCTGGATATGGTTTTTTAAGTGAAAATGCAGATTTTGCAAGAGCTTGTGAAGAGAATGGAATTATCTTTATTGGTCCTAAGCCTGAGCATATTGAGCTTTTTGGAGATAAGATGGCTTCTAAAGTTGCTATGAAAAAAGTTGGAGTTCCTGTGCTTGAGGGTACTGATGAGCCAATAAGCGATATAGCAGAAGCTTCTAAAATAGCAAAACAGATTGGATTTCCTGTAATTATCAAAGCTGCTTTTGGTGGTGGTGGAAGAGGAATGAGAATTGTAAAAAAAGAGGAAGAGTTTAAAGAGCTTTATGAAGCTGCTACAAATGAGGCTAAAAAGTATTTTGGACGAGGTGAGACATTTATTGAAAAATATGTTGAAAATCCAAGACATATTGAGATTCAAATTATTGCTGATAAATATGGAAATGTGTTGCATTTAGGAGAGAGAGATTGTAGTATTCAAAGAAGACATCAAAAAGTTATTGAGATTGCTCCATCGCCACTTTTAAGTGATAGTGCTAGAAGAGAGCTTTATAGAATTGCTACAAAAGCTATGTTCAAACTTGGATATGAGAGTGTTGGAACTGTTGAGTTCTTGCTTGATCCTGATGATAATATCTATTTTATTGAGATGAATACTAGAGTTCAAGTTGAGCATCCTGTTACTGAGACTATTACAGGAGTTGATATTATTCAAAGAATGATTCAAATTGCTGAGGGCGATAAGATGATTTTCTTACAAGAGGAGATTAACTTTAGAGGTTACTCTATAGAGTTTAGAATAAATGCTGAAAATCCACTAAAAGGATTTATGCCATCTGTTGGAACTGTTGAGAAGTATCTTACTCCAAATGGTCCAGGAGTTAGACTTGACTCTGCACTTTACACTGGATATAAAATTCCTGCAAACTATGACTCAATGGTTGGAAAACTTATTGTTTGGGCGCTTGATTGGGAAGGTTGTGTAAAAAAAGCAAAAAGAGCCTTAGATGAGTTCTATATTGAAGGTTTCCCTACAAATATTCCACTTCACAGAGAGATTGTTAGAGATGAGGATTTCAAAGCTGGAAGATTTACAACTAACTATTTAGATACAAAAATGGATATTTTTACACTTCATAGTGAAGATAATATCAAAGAAGAAGAGGCAAAGGTTGAGAATCTTAAAAAACTGATTTCTACGATTAACTCTAAAAATATCACTACAAGACACTAGAAAAAAGAGCTTTAAGGCTCTTTTTTTAAAACTTTTTAAAAAGTTGGGAGTGAGTTCCTATTCTTAAAAGTTGTAAGCTAGTATCATTTATAATATAAATTACAAGTAAATCTCCACTTATATGAAACTCTTTTGTATCTTCCCATTCACCTGATAAAGAGTGATTTTTTGCCTCTTTTGGTAAATCTTTTTTATTTAAAAGTAGTGATATATATAAAAATAGTTTTGATGAGTTTGTTGAGTTTAATTGGGCTTTTTTTAAATCTTTTGTAAATGTTTTGTGAACTTCTAACTCAAGCATCTATAACTCTTTTTTTAAATCATCTAAACTAATTTTTTTCATATTTTTATTTGCTCTTGCATCTTTTATCGCTTCTAAAGTTTCATCATTTGGAATCTTTATTTCAAAAGGTATTCCTCTTTGTAAAACACTTTGAGTCAAAAATATATTAAAAGCTTCACTTAACCCTAAACCATACTGCTTAAAAATCTCTTGAGCTTTTTCTTTTGTTGTTGAGTCAAGATATACATTTGTTCGTATTTTATTTGAAGTTGTAGTCATTTTATCTCCTTTTTTTGAAATTTTAACACACAATGTGTGTTTTGTCAATGATATTTTGTTAATTAAAGCTTCATAATAGTAGAATTCCAAAAAAAATTTAAGGCTTTATTGTGTCAATATTTCTAACTTTACTTGGAAAAATCATACCTTTGTATTTTAGTGTTTTTCTGGGTTTTTTAACAACTTATAAACTCAAATGCGACAAAGAGAGTGTTGCAAAGATTTTGCTATATATTTTGGCTCCTTTGATAGTTTTAAATGCAACAATTAGTGTGAAACTTGATATGCAAGTTCTGTTTTTGCCACTATCTTTTTTTGTTTTTAGTACGGTTTTGGCATTTTTTTTGCTTTTTATTTTTAAAAAAATATATAGTGATAATACGGCAAATTTATTAGCATTTAGTACAAGCACAGGAAATACTGGAAATATTGGAATACCTTTGGCTATTTTGTTTTTAGAGCCAAGATTGGTTGATATTTTTATTTTCTCTATTTTGGCCTCTATTTTGTATCAAAATTCTGTTGGGTATTATATTACTGCTAAGGGAAATTTTAGTGCTAGTGAGAGTTTAAAAAAGGTTTTAAAACTTCCTGTTGTATATGCATTTATTTTGGGAATTTTTTTAAACTTAAATGGTATAAAAATCCCTGAAATGCTACTTTCTTATAGTGAGTTTTTAAAAGGAGCGTATGCAATTTTAGGAATGATGCTAATTGGAATGGGAATGGAAAATTTTAAATCAACTAAAGCTTTTGATGCAAAATTTATATCATTTACCTTGCTTATTAAGTTTGTGCTTTGGCCAGTTGCAACTTTGATTTTTATATATTTGGATAAAAATTTTATTCACTTTTTAGATAGTGATTTTTATATGATTATGTTTTTATTTAGTATTGTTCCTTTGGCTGGAAATACTGTAACTGTGGCAACTATTTTAAATGTGAAGCCTGAGAAAATGTCTATGGCTGTTTTTGTTTCAACTATTGTATCGCTATTTTATATACCTTTGGTTTTGTATTTTTATATGTATTAGATTTTTAATCTATATTTTAGAACAAAATTAATACTATAGTTTTTTAATTAGAACTTTTAGGAGTCTATATGCACACTATAAAATTGAATATTTCAGATAGTTTATATACAAAATTGGCAAATAAAAAGATAGATATAGAGTCTGCTTTTGAAGAGTTGCTTTATGATTTGGTTGATGATGGTTATAGTTCTATATCAAAAGAAGATGCTGATAAAAGAGTTAGTGATGCTGTTTTAAAATATAAAAAAGGTGAGCTAAAAACTGTAGCTTATGAAGATGGTATGGATAAAATAGATAATTGGCTTAAATCTATTAAATGAAAATTATAAAAAATATATCTTTTGATGATAATCTTTTATCAATTTTAAAATATATTTCAAAAGATTCTATATCAAGAGCTAAAAACTTTAAAAATCAACTTGATAAGAAAATAAAAAATATCCCTAATATGCCTTTTAAAGCAAGACAATCTATACATTTTAATGATATTTTTGTAAGAGATTTAATTTTCAAAGGTTATACAATTCCTTATTTAATAGATGAAGATTTAGATGTTATTGTTATCCTTGACATTTTTAAGTGGCAGACTAGATAAGTAATCTTCAATTTATTTTAATTTTGTAGTGCTAAAATCTTTGATTAATTTAATACAAGGATATAGGCTTATGTTTTTAACAAACAAATTTGATAGATTTCAGTTGGATGCAATTGATGAGGCTTTTGCTGTTGTGCATTTTAAACCAAATGGAACTATCTTAAAAGCAAATAAAAATTTCTTAAATATTATGGGCTACTCTTTGGAAGAGATAAGAGGGGAAAATCACAAAATATTTTGTGAAGATAGCTTTGTAAATAGTGCTGAATACAAACAGGCTTGGGATGCTGTAAATAGAGGAGTATCTATAAGTGCTGATGTTAAAAGAGTAAAAAGAGATGGAAAATTTGTATTTTTTAAAGCTACTTATATGCCTATTAAAAATAGTCAAAAAAGTGTTGTGGAGGTTGTTTTACTTGCGCAGGATATTACAAAAAATAGATTAAATGATTTATACTTTAGAGGTCAAGTTGATGCTATAAATAAGTCACAAGCAGTTATTGAGTTTGATATGCAAGGTAATATTTTAAATGCAAATAAAAACTTCTTAGATACTATTGGGTACACAAAAGATGAGATTGTTGGGAAACATCACTCAATTTTTTGTGAAGAGTCTTATAAAAATTCAAATGAGTATAAAGAGTTTTGGAAAAAACTAAATAGTGGCGAGTTTGATAGTGCTGAGTATCTTAGAATTGGGAAAAATGGAAAAGAGGTTTGGATACAAGCTACATACAACCCTATTTTTGATTTAGATGGAAAACCTTTTAAGGTTATAAAATATGCTACAGATATAAGTTTGAAAAAATTTTCTATGTTTGAAGTTGGTAAAAAGATTGAAGATTTGACAAAATCTTTACAAGATTTACAAAATGCTTCAACAACAATGGTAAAAGAAGCAGATGTAAGTATGAAAGGCTCTCAAGAAGTTAGTGTATCTATTGAAGAACTTGATGCTGCTGTTTTAGAGCTTTCAAATAAAATAGAGAATATGCTAAGTTCAATTACAAATATCTCAAATACAACATCTGAAAGTGAAAAAATAGTTCTTGAAGCAAAAGAGCAATCAAAAGAGAGTTCAAATGCTATGTTAAAACTAAATGAAGAGTCTATAAAAATTGGAGATACTATTGAGGTGATTTCTCAAATTGCATTTCAAACAAATATTTTAAGTCTAAATGCTGCTGTTGAAGCTGCTACTGCTGGAGAGGCTGGAAAAGGTTTTGCAGTTGTTGCACAAGAGGTGCGAAATTTAGCAACTAGATCAAATGAGGCTGCTAAAAATATAAATGAAGCTATAGGATTAATTCAAAACTTAGTTAAAAACTCTTTGGATTCTATTCATAAAATTGATGATAAGATAGAAAATATAAGCAATATATCTTCAACTATCTCAAGTTCTGTAAGAGAGCAACAAGTTATATCAAATGAGCTTGCATCAAATGCTTCGCAAACAAGTCAAACTCTAAATCAAATATCACAAAATATGGTAAGAGTATCTTCAAGTACAAGCAATACAGACAAAGAGGCAAAAACTACTCAAAAAAGCTCTAATGAGTTGATTGAAATCTCTAATGAGTTGATTGAAAAATTAAAAGTGCTTAATTAATTTAAGCACTATCTTCTTTTTAAAACTACTATTTTATAGATAATTGCATAAATAAATCCAATAGCAAGACCTATAAAGTGAGCATACCAAGCTATTGGAAGTCCAATAAGTAGTGGTGCAACTGAGATTAATAAAATCCAAGTAACAATAGCTTTTCTCTCATCTTTTACAAAATATGCATAAAAGCCTAAAATTGCACATATAGCACCACTTGCACCTACTAAATTTACACCAATATCTAAATAAAAAATATATAAAAATGATAAAAGAGAGGTTAAAATACCTGTGATAAAATATAGAGCTAAGAAATTTTTGCTTCCAATAAATCTCTCTATCATATTTCCAAACTGCCATAAAACAAACATATTCATAGCTAAATGAGCAATTCCACCATGAGCAAAGATACTTGATAGTGGTTGCCAATAAAATTCACCTATTAGAAAATAGATATTTAAACCCATCAAAATAGAACCACTTTGAATAGTTGTTTGAATAATATAGGCTATTATTGTTATTGCTATTAAAAAATTTGTGGCTGTAAGTTTTTTTTGCTCTACAAACTGCATTTAAACCAAAGCCTCTTTTAAAACATCTTCAATACTATTTACAACTTTTATCTCTAAGGCTTGTTTTACCTCATCTGGAATATCTTCTAAATCTCTTTCATAATTCTTTTTAGGAATTAGAACTTTTTTTATTTTTGCTTTATAAGCAGCTATTAGCTTCTCTTTTAATCCACCAATTGGTAAAACTTTTCCTAAAAGTGTAAGCTCTCCTGTCATTGCAACATCTGCTTTTATTTTTTTGTTACTTAATACTGAAGCTATTGCTAATGCCATTGTTATACCAGCACTTGGTCCATCTTTTGGTGTTGCACCCTCAGGAATATGAAGATGAATATCATATCTTTTGTATATCTCACTTGAATCTAGTTTTATATTCTCTTCTTTCTCTTTTGCTGTTTTTGGAATTTGGTTTTCATCTATTTTTAAAATGTTGTTGTCTATTAGATGTTTTACAACTGCATAAGAGATAAATGAAGACTCTTTCATAACATCACCTAGGTTTCCAGTAACTTTTAAATCACCCTTTCCTTTTAGCTTGATTGTCTCAATTTTTAAAATATCTCCACCAACTGCTGTCCATGCAAGTCCATTTGCAACACCTACAACATCTACTTTATCAGCTGGTTCAATCTCAAAAATTGGATTGTCTAAATACTCTTTTAAATCTTTTGTACCTATTGTTACTTTTTGAATTGATTGATCGTTTAAAATCTGTTTTACAACTTTTCTAAATAGTTTTGAAAATACTCTTCGCAGATTTCGCACCCCTGCTTCTCTTGTATATTTTGAGATAATCAAATCAATAGTAGCCTTACTTAAAGATACTTCCTCTTTTTTAAGTCCATGCTTTTCAAGCTCTTGAGGGATTAAATAATCTTTTGCAATATGGTATTTTTCATTTGGAGTGTATGAGTTTAACTCTATAAACTCCATTCTATCTCTAAGTGGTGCTGGGATTTTTCTTATATCATTTGCTGTTGATACAAATATTACTTGCGATAAATCAATAGGAAAGTTTAGATACAAATCTCTAAACTCATGATTTTGTTCAGGGTCTAAAATCTCAAGCATCACAGCAGCTGGATCACCTCTGTGGTTAGCTCCTAATTTATCAATCTCATCTAAAACAATAACTGGATTCATCTTCTTTGCATCAATTAAGCCTTTTACAAGACGCCCTGGCATTGCTCCTACATAAGTTCTTCTATGACCTCTTAGCTCATTTACATCTTCCATTCCACCAAGAGCAACTCTTACAAGTGGTCTATCAAGGGCTTTTGAAATAGAGTTTGCTAGTGAAGTTTTACCAACACCTGGAGGTCCTACAAAACATAAAACTGTCCCTTTTGACTCTAAATCTTTTATATTTCTAAGTTCCAATAACTGTTTTACTGCAAAATACTCTGCAATTCTTTGTTTTGGTTTTTCTAGTGAGTAGTGGTCTTTATTTAACTGTTTTTCAACACTTGCAACTGAGATTTTACTATTTGAATACTCTCCAAAAGGTATATCTAAAACCATCTCTACATAAGTTTGAAGAAGTGAAGCATCTGGAGAGTCTGGATTTAGGCGACTTAATTTATCTATTTGTTTTTTTGTCTCTTTATAAGCCTCTTTACTCATAAACTCTTTTTTTGCTTTTAGTTTCTTTTTGAAAGATTTTATCTCTTCTTCTTTTTGATTGTCAGTTCCAAGCTCTTTTTGAATAGCTTTTATCTGCTCTTTTAAGAAGTAATCTTTATGAGTTTTCTCTATTTTTGAGTTTACCTTTTGAGTTATCTCTTTTTGAATTTTATATGACTCTATTTCGTTTTTTACATACTCAATAATATCTATAACTCTTTGCTCTAAACTATCATTTGAGTAGATTTTATAGGCTTCCTCTTTTTTTAGTTTTAAAACAGATGAGATTAAATCAGCAACTCTTGAAGCATCTTCATTTTCTTCTATTGCTTTTATTAAATCTGTTGGGAATTTATTGTTTAGTTTTGCAAGTTTTTTTACACTATCAAGCAGAATATTTACCAATGATTTTAACTCTATATCATTTTTAAAACTATCTTGTACTAAATCAATAGTTGCAAAAATTTTTGAATCAAGTGAAAAATTAACAACTTTTGCTTTTGATATTCCTTGAAATAATACTTTTATTTTACCCTCAGGTAGTGATACTTTTCTCATAACATTACCAACAACTCCAATGCTATAAAAACTATCCTCTTGCCTAGTTCCCTCTTTTGAAGGTTTTGAAACAACTATCATAATTGGTTTATTAAACTCAATAGCGTGTTCTACTGCCTTTATATTATCTTCTGTACTTAAAAAAAGTGGTGTTATCATAAATGGATATAAAAAAATCTCATCTTCTATAACCAAAGGTACTGTTTGTGGGAAATTATCATAATTTGATAACATATTTTTATCTCTCCTTAAAATTTCTATATTCTATATTTTTATTCAAATAAACTTCTAATAAAAGGTGTTTTTGGCTTTTCTATATCATCTATATAGTGCCAAGATTGTTTTGATTTTTCTAAATAAAACTGTGAAGCCTCAGGTTTATCTCTTCTTGTATAAAGCTCTGAAATCTCTTTGTCCATTAAAGCTCTTGCCATAAGAAGTCTTGAGTTTATACTATTTACCAAAGGCAAGTATTGTGAGTTTTTATATCTTAATTTAAACTCATCAACTAAAGCTAAAGTATCATCTATTAGTTGTTGATCTCTATTTGGCATCTTAAATCCCATGAAGTTTGATTTTATCTTTAAATATCTAATATAATCAACATCACGACTTAAAGTAAATCTTTTTAAATACTCATCTAAATAGAAGTTTGCAAGGATATATTGCTCTTCTTGCATATGAGCATTTACCAAAATTAGAATTGATGGTTGAATTAAAAGTGAATTTCTATGCTCACTTTCAAGTGATATAAAAGTATCATCAGCAGCTTCTAAATCGCCCATTGAGATATCTTTTAATAGCTGATTGTACCAATAAGTATCTGGCTTGTTATACTCTTTTTCGCTCTTTGATGAACAAGCATTTAAGATAAATATTAGTGAAAAAACAAATAAGATATTTTTTATCTTTAATTCTTTTAGCATCTATAATTCCTTAATTTTAAAGCAATTATATTAGCCAAAAATGGTTTAAACTATATATAGAGCATTTTTTTGGTTATAATGTAGCCAAAAATTTTAAGGTATGATTATGAAACTAACTTTAATTGGAAATGGAATTATGGCTCAATCACTTGCTATTGGACTTGTAAAAAAGTATGAAGTAGAGATGATTGGAAGAGAGATTAATAAATTACAACAGATAAAACAAAAAATCCCACAACTTGAAATCAAAGAGTTAAGCGATGTAGAAGATATTAGTGAAAAAAATATTATATTTTGTGTAAAACCTTATGCTTTGGAGAGTGTTTCTATTCGACTAAATGGAACTGCTAACTCTTTTATATCTATTTTAGCTGGAACTAAACTTGAGTATTTAAAAAAACAAATAAGCGCAAAACATTATGTAAGATCTATGCCAAATATTGCAGCTAGTGTTCAAAACTCAATGACAACATTAACAGGAGATATTGAGATAAAAGAGATGGCAATTGATATTTTCAACTCTATTGGAGAGGCTATTTGGGTAAATAGTGAAACTCATCTTGATATAGCAAGTGCTATTAGTGCAAGTGGACCTGCATTTTTAGCTTTGGTTGCTGAGGCAATTTGTGATGGTGCTGTTAAAGTTGGTCTTGATAGACATATGGCTCAACATTTAGTTCAAGGACTTTTCTCTAGTACATCTTCACTTTTACAACACTCTCACGCTGCAATTATAAAAGATAGTGTTATGAGTCCAGCTGGAACAACAGCTGCTGGATATGCAAAACTTGAAGAAGCAGGAGTTAGAAATGCTTTTATACAAGCAGTTGAAGGTTCGTTTAACAAATCACAAAAGATATCTGAAAAGTAGTTTTGCACTAATAGAGGTTTTAATCTCTATTGTGCTTTTGACTGTTATTTCTTCAGCTCTTTTTAAAACTACAACTAATATATCAAATAAAAACTATTTTTCCACACTTTTGGAGATTGAAAATAGTTTAGAAAAAAAAGATTTATCTAAATTTAAAAAATCAAACAAAACTCTTGAAGTAAGAAAAAATGATAGCTTTGAAGAGATAAATGTAACTCTTTATGAGTATAAACATAGTGATTTAAAGGTTGTTTTTTATGAAAAATAGTTTTGCTTTATTTGAATTTTTAATTGCTTTGATTTTAAGCTCTACTTTATTGATTCTTTCATCTTATGTTTATAAAAGTGTTGTTACTTTCAATAAAAACAATCAAGAGTTAGCTATAAAAGAGTTATCTTTGAATAGTTTAAGAGCTTTTTTGGAAAAAAACAGAGAATCTTTATTTGAATTAGAGTTTAAAAATAGTAATTTATACTTTAAAAATGAGCCACTATTTTTAAATTTAGATAGTTTTTCTATAAAAAAAGAGAGTGGATTTTTTATTATAAACTTAAAAACTCATGAAAATGAAAATATTATTTGGTATATAAAAGAGTTATGAAAAAATCATATATTCTATTTTCAACTTTAGTTATTGTTGTAATATTTAGTTTTGTTGCAAAAAATATTTTAGAGGCAAATGCACTAAAAAGTAGAGTTGTAAATGAAAAATTACATTTTATTCAAGCAAAATCTCATCTTATATTTTTGGAAAACTATCTTTTAAGTATAAACGAAGATGAGTTAGACAGCTTTTTGAATTTAGAGATAGTTGATAATGATTTTTTACTAACTATTAAAAAATATGATGATACTACTAAAAAATATTTTCTAGTAGTATCATCTTCTAAATTTGGTGTAAGAGTTACAAAAACTATATACCTATAAAATCACATCTAAAACTTTTTTTGCCAAATCTAAAGCTTTGCTTCTATGAGAAAATTTTTGCTTAACTTCAAAATCCAACTCTCCTAAAGTTTTTGAAAAGTTTTTTGGAATAAATAGTGGATCATACCCAAAACCATTTGATCCCATCTCTTTATTTGTTGCCACTCCATGCATAAATCCATGAACTGTATATGTGAAATCTTTATAAATTATTGCTATACAAGCTGTATAAAAAGCAGCTGTTTTTTCTAAGTTTAGTTCATTTAATTTTGAGATTAATTTTGCATTATTCTCTTTATCACTTGCATTTAAACCAGCAAATCTTGCACTATAAACTCCAGGTGCTTGATTTAAAATAGGAAGTGATATTCCTGAATCATCAGAGATAACCACAAAATCTTTTTCACCTTTTTCTTTTAATTTCTCATTTATAGCACTTGCTTTTATAATTGCATTCTCTTTAAAAGTAGTTCCAGTTTCAGGAATATCAAATTTTCCTAAAATATCACTATATGCAACAACTTCACTCTTTGGAAGAAGTTTTTTAAACTCCTCTATTTTTCCCTTATTTGCACTTGCTAATACTATCTTCACTATCTATCCTTTTTATTAACTTCCATATTAAAAGCTATCTTAGTATATAATCAAGGTTTTAATTATAATATATTTAGGATTATGTATGTTTAAATCGGTTATGCCATTAAGTTTTATTATTGCTCTTAGATTTTTTGGGCTTTTTATTGTTCTTCCAGTTATATCTGTATATGCTTTTACTCTTCAAGGTGCAAATGCTACATTAGTTGGAATTGTTGTTGGTGGTTATGCCTTAACTCAAGTTATTTTTCAAACTCCTTTTGGAATTATGAGTGATAAACTAGGAAGAAAAGGCACAATCGTAACTGGACTTTTACTATTTGCTATTGGTTCTTTTATTTGTGCAATTGCTGTTGATATTTTCACTTTAATGCTTGGACGACTTTTGCAAGGAGCTGGAGCTATTGGGGCAGTTGTGACTGCCATGATTAGTGATGTTGTAAAAGAGGAGCAAAGATCAAAAGCAATGGCTATTATGGGTGGATTTATTGGTATATCTTTTGCTCTTGCTATGGGTTTAAGCCCACTTATTAGTGGAATGGCTGGAGTTCCTGCACTATTTTATATAACTATGGTTTTATCTTTAATTGCTATTTATATATTAGTGAAAAAAGTACCAAATCCTCCAAAAATAACTCACTCTTATAATGAAAAACTAAAATTAAAAGATGTTTTAGGAAATGCAAATATAAACAAAATGCACCTTACAAACTTTTTACAAAAAGCTTTAATGACTTTTGCATTTTTAGTTATTCCAATTATTCTTACAAAAGTTTATAGTTGGGAGATTAAAGATTTGTGGCAAGTATATATTCCATCTATGATTTTGGGACTTCTTGCTATGGGACCAGCTGCAGTTTTGGCTGAGAAAAAAGGTAAATACAAAGAAGTTTTATTAATAGGAATTTTGTTTTTTATAATCTCTTATTTAGTTATTGGTTTTAGTTCAAGTGCTTTTGTTTTTAGTGTTGGGGTTGTAATATTCTTTATTGGGTTTAATATGCATGAACCAATTATGCAATCACTTACAACAAAATTTGCAAAAGTTCATCAAAGAGGTAGTGTGCTTGGAGTTTTTAACTCTTTTGGATATTTAGGAACATTCTTTGGTGGAGTTTTTGGTGGTATTATGCTTGATAAGTTTAGTTCTTATGAGCTTGAAAACTTCTCATTGATTGTTGCAGTTGTATGTGTTTTATGGGCTTTATTAATAATTTTGATGAAAAATCCATCAAAAACAAAAAATGTTTATCTAAGTTTAGATGAGTACAAACTTGAAAATAGTCAAAGATTAAATGAAAATGAGAATATTATTGAGTGGTATATAAACAATAGTGAGAATATTTTAGTAGTAAAATATAGTGATGATAAGATTAGTGAAGATGAGATAAAAAATATTTTAAGATAGATAAATCTTCTTTTTGGAAGATTTATCTCATTAATCTTTGAAACAAAATATCTTCCAAATTTCTACTACTATCAGCAACTAAAAGAATATAAACTTTTTCTTTTTCAATTTTAAATATAACTCTCCATCTTTTATAGATAATTTCTCTATATTTAAAAATTCCTATTTGTTGAAGCTCTGGTACAACTCTTTTTCTTTGGGGAAAATAGTACAAATTTTCACACTCTTTTTTTATATCAATAAAAATCTCTTTTGCAATAGAGACACTATCAAGTTTTAAATACTGTATAATCAATTCCAAATCATATTCGGCACTTTTTGTCCATAAAACTTCAAATTTTTTCATAAATTTACTCAAAAAGTTTTTTTTCTAAATTTGAAAATATCTCTTCTTGGTTTAAAACATCACCATTTTCTATATCATTTTCACTTTGAACAATAAGTTTTAATAGATTTATTGAGTTTTGCATATTTTCATAAGTCTTAATATCTTGAATTACAACTTTTGCTTCACCATTTTGAGTTATGATTATCGCTCTTTTATTTTCGTTTGCTTCATTTATAACTTCTGCTGTTTTTGATTTTAGATAAGAGATTGGTTTTATATCACTACTTAAATTCATTTGAAATCCTTTAAATATTTGACATATTGTACCAAATTTAGTTTTTATTTGGTATTAAAAGTTTGAGTTTAACTCAAACTTTTAAGTTCTGCTTCTATTTTTTCTAACCTTGTTTTTACCTCATCAAGAGCTTTTTTATTCTCTTCTATTACATTTGCAGGTGCATTTGCAACAAATCTTTCATTTGATAACATACTATTTAACTTATCAAACTCTTTTTGAGCTTTCTCTTGTTGTTTCTCAAGTTTTTCAATAATTGGTTTCATATCAATTGCACTTGTTGGAATATAAACCTCAAGATTGTTTGAAACATCTGTTATAGAGTTTTCAACTTTTGAATTTACAAACTCAATATTTTCAACTTTTGCTAATTTTTCAATAAATGGTTTTGCAACATCTTCATCAATTTTAACATCAAGTTTTAGATATGCTTTTTCGATTTTAGAGTTACCCATATCAATTAGAGTTTTAGCTCTTCTTATACTTATAATCGCCTCTTCAATAATAGAGAACATATTTTCAATTTTTTCATCTTTTTTAATCTCTTTTGGGAAGTTCATAATCATTAATGAATCACCATTTTCAAGTGTTGTTCCACTTAATTTGTGATATAAATAGTCTGAAATAAAAGGCATAAATGGACTAACCATTTTTAATGTCTCTTTAAATAAGCTACCTAGTTCTACAATAGACTCTTTGCTAGCTTTTGAGTACTCAATTCCCCAATCACAAAACTCCATCCAAACAAATCTATAAAGGGTACTTGCTGCTTCGTTAAATTTATAACTATCAAGTGAATTTCTTACCTCATCAACAGCATGGCTAAGTTTGCTTTGCATATAAAGTCCAAGTGGTGTTTTGATTTCAATATCTTTTAAATCAGGGAATGTATCTACATTTAGTGTTAAAAAGTTTGAAGCATTGTAAAGTTTATTTGTAAAGTTTCTAAACTGCTCAAGATTTTTTTCACCAAGTTTTATATCTCTTCCTTGAATTGCTAAATATGCTAAAGTAAATCTAATAATATCAGCACTATGTGTTTCAACCATATCAAGAGGATCAATTACATTTCCTTTAGATTTACTCATTTTTGCACCATGCTCATCTCGAACTAATGCGTGCATATAGATATCTTTAAATGGAAGTTGCCCCATGAAGTGTTCACCCATCATCATCATTCTAGCAACCCAGAAGAACATAATATCAAATCCAGTAATTAAAAGTGAGTTTGGATAAAAATCTTTTAAATCGTTTTCACCAAATGTTTTTTCCATTTGACCATTATTTCCCCAACCAAGTGGTGAAAATGCCCATAAAGCACTACTAAACCAAGTATCTAAAACATCTGGGTCTTGATGAATATGCTCTTTTCCACATTTTGGACACGCTTTTGGCTCATCCTCTTTTGTAGCCCATTGGTGATTACAGCTATCGCAATAGAACACTGGAATTCTATGCCCCCACCAAAGTTGTCTTGAAATACACCAATCTCTTAACTCATCCATCCAAGCTCTATATGAGTTTAACCAGTGACTTGGATGAAATTTTGCTTCACCTGCATAAGTTTTTTCAATTGATTTTTTAGCAACCTCTTTTTTTACAAACCACTGTTTTGAAATATATGGTTCAACTATGTTTTTACATCTATAACAATGCCCTACTTGATGAATATGCTCCTCTATTTTTACAATAAATCCTTCATCTTGAAGTTTTTTAACAATTATTTGTCTTGCTTCTAATCTTTCAAGGTTTGCAAACTCTCCACAATAATCATTTAAAATACCTTTTTCATCAAAGCATTTTATAAACTCTAAATTGTGTCTAAGACCTACTTCATAGTCATTTGTATCATGAGCTGGAGTTACTTTTACAACACCTGTTCCAAAACTCATATCAACATGAGAGTCTGTAATTACTTTTATTTTTCTATTTGTTAAAGGTAAAACTACCTCACGTCCTACAATATTTGTGTATCTCTCATCATCTGGATGAACCATAATTGCAGTATCACCAAAGTATGTTTCAGGTCTTGTTGTTGCAACTGTTAAAAAGCCACTTCCATCTGCAAAGTGATAGTTCATATGATAGAACTTACCATTTACCTCTTCGTGTTCAACCTCAATATCACTTAAAGCTCCATCATGTGTACACCAATTTACCATATAGTTATTTTGAGTAATCATACCCTCATCATAAAGTTTAACAAAAGCCTCTTTTACAGCCTCTTTTAAACCCTCATCCATAGTAAATCGCTCTCTTGACCAAGCAGGACTTACTCCTAGTTTTCTCATTTGATGAACTATTGTTCCACCACTAAACTCTTTCCACTTCCAAACTCTTTCTAAGAATTTTTCTCTTCCTAAAGCCTCTTTTGTAGTGCCCTCTTTTAAAAGTTGTTTTTCAACAACATTTTGAGTTGCAATTCCAGCATGGTCAGTTCCTGGTTGCCAAAGAGTTTTATACCCATCCATTCTTTTATATCTTGTAATAATATCTTGCAATGTAAATGTAAGCGCATGTCCAATATGTAAGCTTCCCGTTACATTTGGAGGTGGCATCATAATTGCAAAATTTTTATTTGGCTCTTGAATTGATCTGTTTCCATCAATCTCAAAATAACCTCTATCTTCCCAAATTTTATAAAAACTATCTTCTATCTTTGATGGTTCGTACTTTTCACTCATAAATAATCCTAATTGTGTTACTAAAATGGCATAAATTTTATCTAATTTTTGCTTAATAGAGCGATAACTTGCGATTTCAAAAGCTTTTTGATAAAATCAAAACTATTATTTATTTAAGGAGAGTAAATGTTTAAAATATTTGTAGGAAGTCTTGTTTTTGCAACATCTTTATTTAGTGTAGATTTACAAAAAGTTGGTGTTGAAGTAAAACTTGCTAATGGAAAAAAAGTGGTTATAAAAAGAGAAGATAGACCAAAAGAGTGTGAAAAAGTGGCTTTTGATCCAAAAGATGTCTTTGGTGGTATGCATGAAGCATCAAATAGTGTTCCACAAAACTGTAAAAGAAGTTTTGTAACATATTTTGGAAAAATTGCACCTATGAAAGCATCAAAAAATATTGAAACTTACGGTGAATTAGAGGTTTTAGAGTTCATAGAAAAAGCAAAAAAAGATGATAATCTTTTATTAATTGATTCAAGAACTGAAAACTGGTTTTATCATGAGACAATCCCAACAGCTGTAAATGTTCCATATATTTACACTAAAAAATCTCAATATCCAGATGAGTTTAAAGAGGCTTTAGAGATTTTTGCAGTTGAAATAAAAAATGGAAAATATGATTTTACAAATGCAAAAACTCTATTAATGTTTTGTAATGCTGCTTGGTGTGGACAAAGTCCTGAAGCCATGAAAGAGCTAATTTCTATTGGTTACCCAGAAGAGAAAATGAAATGGTATAGAGGTGGAATGCAATCTTGGTTAAGTCTTGGACTTACAACAATAAAACCATAATTAAAGCTTGGATTTAATCCAAGCTTTAAGCTAAAATTTCCTCAAAAACTTCAACTATACTTTTATCAATTTTTCCATCTTTTGACTCTTTTTTTAATATATTTATACTCTCTTTGTGACTATTAGACTCTTTTAAGTTATTATATTTAACTAAACAGATAAGTAACCTATCTTTAAAGCTTAAATCTTTTGCTACTAAACCAAAAACTCCAGTTCCATCAAGGTTTTCTTCTACTTTAAAGCAAAGTAAGCAAATATCATTAAATCCCATAATCTGATTTAAAACTCTTTTAGTATGGTATGAATAGATCTCTTCTATACTTTCATATTTATATAGTTTTCCAATATTATATAAACTTGAAGCTATTAAAAATATCTGTTTATCTTTATGCTCAAAATTAAAATAATCTGCAAGAGCAAAAGAGTATTTTAAAATTTGTGAATTTGGATTTTGAAGTTTATGAAATATTGTTGTCATCTTTAAAATATCTTCAAAATCTAAAGCTTTTGTAAAATCTGCTAGATTTGAGTAAATAAAGATTAAAATCTCACTATCATTTTGTAAATCAAGCCAAAAAGATAGTTTTTTTGAAATATCAAAAAAAGAGTCCTTCAATTTATCTTCTATATTCAAATTTTTTACAAACTCTAAGCAAGATAGTTTTTGATTTAAAATATCATCTGAAAAATCAAAATTTTTACAAATTGTTGAAGATAGATTTACAATATCTAAAAAAATTTTATCTTCTAAATGCGAAGAGTTTAAAAAACCAAACTCTTTTATATCATCTTTTTTTAAATCACAAATCAAAGAGTAAGAGCATAAATCTGATAGTTTCTCTGATGAAAAATCATATTTTAAAGCTAAATTCAAAGCTATGTAAGCCACTTTTTTACTATTTAAAATTTCACTAAAAGCTAATAAAAAGTTGTTTAAATTAAATACCATTTGCCGTTTTTTATCCATAAATTTTCCTAAATTAAAATTACTTATATAAAAATAATAATACAATATTACCTTTGATTATATTATAAAGGAATTTATATGTTTAAAAAGATTGCTTTTTTAGCACTTATTTGTACATTTAGTTTTGGTTTTGATTATAAGTTAGAGCCAAAAAAAGTTGCAGATGATACTTGGTGTTTTTTTGGAAAAACTGAAGTTCCATCAAAACAAAATGGTGGTTTTATGGCAAACTCTTGTTACATAAAAGCAGAAAATAGTTATGTTTTAATTGATACAGGTGCAAACTATAACTTTGCAAAACAAGCATACGAAGCTATGCAAAAAATAGATAATTTAGAAGTTAGTACAATTATAATCACTCATGAACACGATGACCATTGGATGGGAAATAGTTTTTATAAAGAGAGATTTAATAGCACAATTTATGCTCCAAAATCAATAAATGAAAACTATGATGAGGGTTCAAAACCTAGAATTTTTGAGATTTTAGATAAAGATGAGATGAAAAATACAAAAGTTATAAAAGCCGATAAAATTGTTGAAGATAAAACAACTTTTAAAGTTGGAAATAAAGAGTTTGAAATATATGCACTAAAACAAAAAGCTCATACAAACAATGATTTAATAGTTTATCTTCCAAAACAAAAAGCTATTTTTGTTGGTGATATTATAATGAATGATAGAATTACTTCAAATAGAGATGGGTCTGTTATTGGAACTTTAGAAGCTATTGATTTTATTGAGTCTTTATCATGGAATACTTTAGTTGCTGGGCATGGAGACAAAACTGGAAAAGATGCATTAAATCATACTAAAGAATATTTTACTCTTTTAAAGAATAGAGTTTTGGAAGCTATTGAAAATGGTGTTGAAGCTGGTGAAATTACAGAAGTTGTAACTATGGATGAGTTTAAAAATATGCCAATGTTTGATGAGTTAAATAGTAGAAATGTTTTTGATGCTTTTAGGGAGTTAGAGTTTTATTAATAAAAACGGAAAAATCCGTTTTTATTAGCAAGAGTACATTGTTTTAAATTCAAATGGTGTAGGTCTTGCTTCATAAGGCCAAACTTGAGTTGAAAACTTATAGTGTTGATAAGTATCAATCATCTCTTTAGTAAATACAGGTCTTAAAAACTCATTGTGTCTTATAAGTGCTTCTAAAGATCCTCTTAATGTATGAGGCATTTGAGGAATATCTCTTTCTCTAATCTCATCTAATGATAATTCAAATAGATCATCATCCATAGGACCAATTGGTTCATATTTATTTTTAATTCCATCAAGTCCCGCCATTAACATAGCAGAAAATGCCAAATATGGACAAGCTGTTGAATCTGGAAATCTCATCTCAACTCTTGTTGATTTTTCACCTGCTCCATAAGGAATTCTACAAGATGCACTTCTATTTTGAGATGAATAAGTCAAAATTGATGGTGCTTCAAACCCTGGAATTAACCTTTTGTATGAGTTTGTAGATGGATTTGTAAAAGCAGCAACTGCTCTTGCGTGTTTAAATACTCCACCAATATACCATCTTGCAATATCACTTAGATTTCCATATTCACCCTGCTTGTAGAATAGATTTTTTCCATTTTTCCAAATACTTTGATGAACATGCATTCCACTTCCATTGTCTCCATAAAGAGGTTTTGGCATAAATGTAGCAGATTTTCCATTTAGATGAGCTACCATTTTAATCACATATTTAAGTTTTTGAACATTATCACTAGCTTCAATTAAATCTGCATAAACTATACCTATTTCGTGTTGTCCTTGAGCAACTTCATGGTGTCCTAAAGTAACTTCAAGACCAACTTGCTCTAAAACTTGCATCATTTCAGCTCTTAAATCAACTCCATTATCAATAGGAGCTACTGGGAAATATCCACCTTTAAGACCTGCTCTATGACCTATATTTCCACCCTCATAATCTCTTGCACTATTCCATTCTCCATCTTCACTATCTACTTTGAAAGATGATTCATTTACGCTATCTTTTATTTTTACATCTTCAAATATAAAAAACTCATTTTCAGGTCCAAAATATGCAACATCACCAATATTTGCCTCTGCTAAATACTCTACTGCTTTTTTTGCAATAGATCTTGGGCATTTTTCATACATTTTATCTTTATAAATATCATAAACATCACAAATAACAATTATTGTACTATCAGCTGTAAATGGGTCTAAAAATGCAGTTGGAACATCTGGTTTTAAAATCATATCTGATCTATGAATTGGTTGCCAAGCATCGATTGATGAACCATCAAAAGGCATTCCATTTGCTAGTAAATCTTTGTTTACAGCTTTAATATTATAAGTTACGTGATGCCAAGTACCTTTAAGATCAGTAAATCTAAAATCTACAAATTTAACTTCGTGTTCACTACAAAAACTAAAAAACTCTTCTATACTATTTACAAATTTTCCCATTTTTAACTCCATAAAATTTTAAGGTGCAATTTTATCTAAAACTCGATTAAATTCATCTCTTTTTTATAAAAAGTAACACACTTTTTATAGCCAATATCTTTTACTATTTTTACAGCTTCATCATAACCAAAACCAACATGCTCAACACTATGTGCATCTGAACCAAATGTTATGTTTATTCCTAAATCAAAAGCCTCTTCTAAAAGCTGTTTTGATGGATATAGTTCATTTATTGGTTTTCTAAGTCCTGCTGGATTTATCTCTAAAACCATATTTGATTTTTTTATCTGTTTTAAACTATCTTTTGCAATTAATCTTATATCTTTTTTTGGTAAAAATTTGAAAACTTTTATCAAATCCAAATGCCCAACTATTTGAAAATAGTTTGTTTTTGCCATAGCTTCTATTGCTTCAAAGTAATCTTCCCAAATTTTATCTATATCAACACTTTTATAAACACCAATAAATTCAGGATTATCAAATCCCCACATTTCGTTTTTATTTTGTAAAAAGTGAACTGAACCTATTAGATAATCAACATTGGCATTTAAAATCTCATCAAGCATAAAGCCATTTAAAAAATCAACTTCATAGGCTAATAAAACTTTGATTTTATCTTTATACTTCTCTTTTGCTTCATTTACCCATTTTTCGTAAATATTTCGCTCTTCAAGTTTCATTCTATATTTTGGATCAAAATTCATAGGAGCATGACATGCAAATCCATACTCATTTATTCCTAGTTCTATTGCTCTTTTTACATACTCTTCAACAGTTCCAGTTGCGTGGTTACAAAGTGTTGTGTGATTGTGTAGATCTACTCTTGTTTTTTTACTCATGATAAAATCCCAGCACCATCTATTTTTTGGCTTCTATCTTTTGCATAAATTCTTTTATTATCTCTTAAATCATATTTCCAAATAGGAGCATTTTTTTTAAAATCTTCTACAAACTCATCTATTAGCTCTAAAGCAACTCTTCTTTGAGGGCTACAAACACCAGCTATGTATGAGCTTTCATGATTTTTTACATCTCCAAGGCTGTGAGCTAGAAAAACTATTGCATCTTTAGTTTTTGCTTTTTCTTGCCATGAAGCAAACCATTTTTTTAAAATAGGTTCATAAATATCAAAAGATAAACCATCTATTCCATTTTCATCTCTTACAATGCCAACAAAAGTTATAAACGCACCATAATTTAGATTTTTATATTTTTCATACCAAGAGTTATGAATTTTCTCTATATTTAAGCTTCCTTTGTGAAGCTGTAAATCTTGTTTAAACATAATCAACCACCACAAACAGGAGGAAGTAAACTTACTTTATCTCCACTTTTCAATTCAACATCTTTTGAGCTAACTAAACAATCATTTATAGCAACTGCACAAGTCTCAAGCCAAGAAGATACTTTCTCATCATTTTTTAAAATATCTGATAACTCTTTTAAATTTTTTATATCTAAATTCATATCCTCTTTATTTATTGGACCTAAAAATTCAATTTTTATCATCTCAACACCTTTTTATAATCATTTTTGTACTATTATAGCCACTTTAAATTAAAACAATTAAGGCAACAAAGCTATGATATTCTCAAAGATTGATTTTATAAACCTATTACCTTTTCACATTTATATCAAAAAAAATATAAAATCAAATCAACTTAAATCAAGTATTGAGTACAAAAAATCTTATCCATCAAAAATTACAAATAGTTTTAAAAAAAGAAAAACTCACAGTGCTTTTATCTCTTCAATTGGTTCAAGAAATGAGAAATTTCTTGATTTTGGAATAGTTGCAAGAGATTATGTGGATTCTGTTTTAATCTTACCAAATAGAAAAAATAAAGATGATTTTCAATCAAAAACTTCAAATGCACTAGCAAAAGTTTTAGAGCTAGATGGCGAAGTAATCATTGGAGATAAGGCTTTAAAGTTTTATCATGACAACAAAGATGAAGAGTTTATAGATTTAGCTAAACAGTGGCAAAATAGATACAATCTTCCTTTTGTATTTTCAGTTTTATGCTACAACAAATATGAGAGTAGATTAAAAAAACTTACAAAAAATTTTGATAAAAGAAAAATCAAAATTCCTCAATATATTTTAGAGCATTACTCAAAAAGAAGTGGTATTTCAAAGAAAAATATTTTGGATTATCTTACAAAAATTGATTATGATATTGGGTATAAAGAGAAACGCGCTTTAAAACTATTTTTAAAACTTACAAAACAAAAGGGGATTATTTGAATATATTTGATGCAATTTGGTTAGGAATTATAGAGGGAGTTACTGAGTTTATACCAGTATCATCAACGGGACACTTAATAGTTTTAAGTGAGTTTTTGGGAATTGAACAAAACAGTGTAAATAAAGCTTTTGAGATTATTATTCAATTTGCTGCTATTATGGCTTTGGTTTTTGTATATCCATCTAAATTTACATTTAAACATATAAATTTATGGATGAAAATTGCACTAGCATTTTTGCCTATAGGAGTAGTTGGATTTTTGTTTTCAAACCAAATAAAAGAGCTATTTTCTATAGAGATTGTAGCTTGGATGTTTATTCTTGGTGGAGTTATATTTTTAATAGTTGAGAAGTTTTATGATGAGAATAAAAAACATATAACAGATGTTGAAGATGTGAGTTACAAACAAGCTTTATTTATTGGTATTGCTCAAATAGCTGCACTAATACCTGGTACTAGCAGAGCAGGAGCTAGTATAATTGGAGCCATGATTGTAGGATTTAATAGAAAAGCAAGTGCTGAATTCTCTTTTTTACTTGCTGTTCCTGTTATGTGTGCAACAACTTTTTATGATGTTTATAAGCACCACGCGCAAATACTTCAAGATGGAAATTTTATAAATCTAGCTGTTGGTTTTGTGACATCTTTTGTTGTTGCTTATTTGGTAATAAAACTGTTTTTGAAGTTTTTAGAGAGATTTACCTTTGTAGCTTTTGGGATTTATAGAATTGTTTTTGGAGTTTTGATACTTTTGTTGTTTTAAAAAATTTATTTATTATAAAACCATTGTTATGATAACTTAGGTTTTTATAATAAATATTGATAGACTAAAATTTAATAATCTGTTCTGTTTTCATTTTGTTTAATAAAATTAAATAAAAATACTTTAAAAAACTACAAAGATTTAACTTTGAAGTTTACAAAGTAAATCTTTAAAGAAAAAATCCAAAAGGAATAGCGATAAGATTTTCTCTAAACTCCATAATCATATCACCATTGTAAAAAACAATACCTAAGCACTCTTTTTCATATCTATTTTGAAAATCTATAATATGTTTAAAATCATCTTTTTTTACACTACTACTTTGCTTTACTTCAATAGCTAAATAGATATTTTCATTTGGTTTATCGTTTTTTTCTTTTGAACTAAGAGGTAAAAGTTTCAGTTCACAAAGTCTTCCTGCAAGACTATCCTTACTATCTTTATGGTCTAAAACATTGCTACTTCCAGTTAATAGAAAACTTCCATTTTTTTCTATTTGGATCAATTTGAATTTTTATATATTCCAAAATTGTAGGAACTTTTTGTATTTCATCAATACAAATTGGAAGTTCAAGATTTTTTAAAAAAGCTTTTGGATTCTCTTTTGCATAAAGTCTTAATTCTCCATCATCAAAAGTTATATAGTTTTTAAATTTTTCTATTGCTAATGTAGATTTTCCAACTTGTCTTGAACCATATAATAAAACAACGGGAAAAGTATCAAGTGCTAGATTTAAGATATTTTCTAAACTTCTTTTTTTCATTTTTACCACCATAGGGTTAATATTTTTACCACTATGCTATATAAAATATTAAAAAACAGAAAATGAGTTAAATTTAATCAAAATTTAACCACTCTAATATATTTTTTACTTCAATCTCTTGTTTGTTATATAAAAATTTACTACTTTTATCTTCACTAATAATAATAGATTTTACATCTATAAGATTTAATTCATCTACAGTTTTGCTGAAAACTTCAAGCTCTCTTTTTTTTGTTTTATCATTTTCCAAAGATTTTGAAACTTGAATTAGTTTTTCTATTTTATTGTTTTTTGCTACTACAAAATCGATTTCTAAACCATTTTGTGTTTTATAATAATATATTTCAAATCCTCTTCTTAAAAGTTCTAAAGCAACAATAGTTTCAAGATTTGAACCTTTAAATTTTAAATTTGCAACTCTATAAAGATTTGATAAACCTAAATCTGCACTATAATATTTTTTATCATTTAAATTTTGTTTCCTCAAGGAGTAATCAAACTTTTTTATCTCAAAAATCATATAGGCATTTTTTAAATATTCTATATAATCTCTTGCCATATCAAAAGATATTTTAAAACTATTCTTTATTTTTGTAATACTTTGAATAATTCCACTATTGCTTAATAAAAATGCAGATATCTCTTCTAAAATTGTAAAGTTATTTAATTTATATCTTGCAACAATATCATTTAAAAGTATGCTCTCTTTGTATGTATTTAGTAGTTCTTTTTTACTATTTTTATCATAATCTAAAATCTTTGGAAATGAGCCAAATTCTAAATACTCTTCAAAAGCCCTATTAAGCTCTATCTTTTTATCTACAAAATCCAGTTTTGAAGATATTTTTATATCTTTAAAGTATAAAAACTCTTTAAAGCTAAGTGGAAAAACTTCAACACTTAAATATCTTCCGCTTAAACTTGTTGCTATCTCTTTGCTTAGCATTGATGAGTTTGAGCCTGTTATTACGATATTTGATAACTTTAATTCATACTCTTTATTAACCCATTTTTCCCAATCTTGGATATTTTGTATCTCATCTAAAAATATATATGGTTTTTTACTTGGATTTAAATATTCCAAATATACATCTTTTATTTTAGAAAGAAGTTCAACATTTAAACAGTTTGTAAATCTTGGATCTTCAAGATTTACAAATAAAATATCATTTTTATCTATGCCTTCATCACACAAAATTTTTATCTGATTTACAAGAAGTGTTGATTTACCACATCTTCTTATTCCTTTCAAGACTACTATCTCATCATTTTTAATAAAGGAATTAATCTTTTTATCATAATAATCTCTTGAAATAGTTTTTGGTAAATCTCTATTCCAATAGTTCCAATCATTTAAAACTTCTAATATTTCAAGTTTTTCCATGTGATTTCCTTATAAATTGTATGTTATATCCTACAATTTATAAACTTATTGTATGTTTAATCTTTCAAATTCAATTTAAAATTTATCAAAGAGTTAATTATTTAAAATATCATCTACAATTTTTTCTATAGCATTTGGTTTAATAAACTCTTTTAAACCAGTGCTAATTTTCTCTATATTGCTATTTAAACACTCAAAAAAGTAGTTCTCATCTAGCTCATCTTCACTTTGCAAAAAACATAAGTTTTTTTCAAACAAAGCTTTTGCATTGTAGTATTGATGATTTTGCGCTGCATATTTAAATGGTATAAAAAAAGTTGGAAGATTGTTTGCGCAAAGTTCAAAAAGTGTTGAAGCACCAGCACGGCTTACACAAAAATCTGCTTCACTCATTTTTGTTAAAATATCTTTTGAAAAATCAAAAACATCTGCATTTATTCCAAGTTTCTCATACTCACTTTTTACTCTTAAAAAGTCATTTTTTCCAGCTTGATGAACTATTTTTATACCCATTTCGTTTAATTTTGGTGCGACTTTTAAAGCAAAGTTATTAATTGCAACTGCTCCTTGAGAGCCACCAAAAAATGCAACAGTTTTTATCTCTTTTCTCACTCTTGAGTTTTCAAAGAATTTGCTATCAACTGGATAATCTTTTATTGGTGAAAAATCATGAAAAGATGAGTAGGCTTTTTTTGTATATTTTAGAGTGATTTTATTTAAAGCACCAATTTTTGAGTTTTGTTCATGCAAATATAAATTGCAATCTTTTTTAAATATAGTTGCAAGTGAAGCTGCTGCTGCACTAAATCCACCAACAGATACAAGCTTTTGTACTCTATATTTTTTTAAAATTTTAAGACAAAAGATAGCTTTGTAAAATATATTTAAAAGTGAAAAAATCTTAAATATTCCTCTTTTATTTACAACTCCACTTGTATTTAAAAAAATCTTCTCTTTTAATCTATCATCATTTTCAAACCAAAACTTATCTTGTCCATAGCTTGAACCTATAAAAACAACTTCAAAACCTCTTTTTTTGAATTCAGATATAAAAACATCAGCAATTTTTAGATGACCTCCAGTTCCTCCACCTGTTATTACAACAACTTTACTCAAAACTATCTTCCTTTATTTTAGACTCAAGACTCTCTTTTTTTGCACATCTGCTTATTGACAAAACCAAACCTATTGCAAAAGATGTTGCAAGAAGTGATGAACCACCATAAGATAACATTGGAACTGCTATTCCTTTTATTGGAATTAATCCTGAAATTCCAAAAGAGTTGATTAAAAAAGAGAATATCAACATCAAAGCAATTCCTGTTGAAAATAGATAAAAAATTTTATTATCTACATTTTTAGCTATTTTAAAAATTCTATAAATAATCGCGAAAAATATTATTAAAACTAAAATAAAACCAAAATATCCAAGCTCTTCAGTAATTCCAGCAAGTACAAAGTCCGTATGAACTTCACTTAAAAATCCCATTTTTATCTCGCCAAAACCAATACCTTTGCCAAAAAAACCACCATTGTGAATTGCATTTAAAGATTGCATAACTTGATAAGGTTCAGGAAGATTCTCTACTCTAAAATATTTTTCAGCAGATGCTGGAACAATTGATAAAAAAGTGTCTTGAACCATCGCCCACCAAGAGTGAAATCTATTTACCCTATGTGGAGCACTTATTATTAAACCTATAAACCCAATAAATCCTGCTAAAACTAAAATAAGCAATAACTTCAAAGATCTATTAGCAAAAACAATTAAAACTCCCATAACAGCTGCCAAAAGTACAACTTGACCTAAATCTTTTTGAAAAAATGCTACAAACACAACAACCAAAAAGAAGATCATAAAATATGGAAACAAAAGCATAAACTCACTTACTAAAGTGGTTTTTGGTTTATCAATTACCTTTCTATAAAATGACCAAGATAAAAAATATATAAACCCTACTTTGAAAAATTCAACAGGAGATAAAGAGAATCCTGGAAGCCTAATCCATCTATTTGCACCACCTGAAGCTGTTACTAAAGATGCTGGCAAAAAAGGCATTAAAAACATTAAAATAAAACCTATAAAAAATAGACTCATTCCAAAATATCCAACTAAAAAATTTGGATTTAATTTTGAGAATATCCACATTATAAATATTGCCAATATAGCAACTACTCCTTGTCTTAGTGCAAAATGAAACTCATTGTAAGAGTAAATCTCTACGGTATAAGCAGATAAAGAGTAAGAGAACAGAACTCCTATAGTAATCAAAATTGATACTAAGATAAACAGTATATAATCAGCATCTATTAGACCATTACTAGAAATTAGATTGTTAATTGGGGTTTTAATATGTTTTTGGATAAAATTCATACTTTGATTATATAATATTATGGATAAAAATGACTTCAAATATAGATTTTAATACTTATAAAATATCTGAACTAAAAAAGAAATCAAAAAAATTTAGTATTCTTATTTTTTTACTCACAATTCCACTATTTATTGTAGCTTTCTCTATTTTTAACACTATAAAAGATAATAGAAAAATTCCAAGAATCGCTCAAACTAAAAATGAATTAGCAGTTAGAGGAAATATTATTAGCCAAGATGGTTTTAATTTAGTATCATCAAAAAAGCTATATAAGGCTGTAATTGATACTAGATATTTAGATTTTAAAAAAGAGGAGCTTTTTTTAAGTCTGTTCTCTATTTATAGTGGTTTAGATTATAATGAATTAAAAAAAAAGTTGCTTGATTCAAAAAAAAGACCTGGAAATTTAGTTTTATCATATAGTATTGATTCAAAAGCTGCAAAAAATTTAGAAGAGTTGGATTTAAAACTTAACTCTTTAAAAGTTTTTGTTCCAATAAAAGGTGATAATAGTTCAATTATTAGAAGATTAGAAATTAGTGAAAGTGGTGAGAAAAGAGATTTTAGATATAAAGATACTCTATCTCCAATTTTAGGATATGTTCAAAAAGAGGAAGATGAGCATGGTAAAACTAGATCTTTAGGAATAAAAGGTTTAGAAAATTTTTATAATGAAAATCTAAATGATTTAAATAATGGTATTTTACAAGGATATAGAGATATTTCAGGTTATCTATATTTTGATAAAAATTCAACTACAACTCATGCAATAGATGGATATAGTTTAAAACTAAATATTCCTTTAAAACTTCAAAAAAACAATGAAGCAACTTTAGATAAACATAAAATAAGAACACAAAGTGATGAGATTATGCTTGCAATTGTAGAAAATAGAAGTGGGAAAATCTTATCAATGGCTTCATCAAATAGGTTTATACCAGATAATATAAAACCAAATGAGATACCTATTTTAAATGTAAATGCTGTTGAATACCAATTTGAACCAGGTTCTGTTATAAAACCACTTTCAATATCTTTGGCTCTTGATAAAAATAGAGTTAAAAAAAATGAATCATTTCCTAGTTCAAACATACCAAATAGAAAAAGACAATATGCTATTGGAAACTATACAATAAGAGATAGCCATAGATTTGATGATATTGTATCTTTAGAAGATACAATTATATACTCTTCAAACATAGCTACAATTCAAATTGCTCAAAGAATTCCAGCTTATGAGTTCTATGAAGGTATGAAAAGTTTTGGTTTTACACAAAAAACAGGAATTGATCTATCTTATGAAAAAACTGGTGCAATGCCTCCTTTAATTAGATTTGCAGCTGGAGAAAAAGAGAATAGAGATAATATATTTAAAGCAACAGTATCTTACGGTCAAGGAATGACTGCTACATTTATGCAACTTGTAAAAGCATTTACAGTATTTAGTAATGATGGTTTTATGTTAACACCTTATATTGTTGATGAACTTATAAAAGCAAATAGAGTTATAAAAGAGCCTTTTAAAAAAGAGCCAGTTCAAGTATTATCAAAAGATACAACAAATTTTATGAGAAAATTACTAATTAGAACTGTTGAAGAAGGAACTGGAAGAGGTGCAAAAATAGATGGTCTAGAAATTGGTGGAAAAACTGGAACTGCACAAATTGCAGGTGGAGGAACTTACATAAAAAAATATATATCATCTTTTATTGGTTTTGTTAATGATGATAAAGGAAACTCTTATACAATTGGAGTAACTGTTATTAACCCAACAACAGATTCATCATCTTATTATGCTTCCCAAGCAGCTGTTCCAATATTCAAAGAAACAATTCAAAACTTAGTAAAATTAAACTACTTGTCACCTAAAAAAGATATAATTTCAAAAAATTAATTTATAAAGGATTTTAATGAGTACAAATAGATTTGGTCAAGAACTAAAAGAGTATAACTATACAAAAGAGGAGCTTGCAAAATTTAATTATGCTAAATTTACTACAAAAAATGGAGAAATTTTAATAAAACTTTTCAATCAAGAGACTCCAAATACAGTTGCAAATTTTGCTACTTTGGTAAATGATGGTTTTTATAATGGTTTAAATTTTCATAGAGTAATGGCTGGTTTTATGGCACAAGGTGGATGTCCAGATGGAACTGGTGCAGGAGGCCCTTCTTGGGCAATTAAGTGTGAAGTAGATGCAGCTAAACAAGTTCACAAAAGAGGAAGCCTATCAATGGCACATGCAGGAAGAGATACAGGAGGAAGTCAATTTTTTATCTGTTTTGTTCCATGTCCACATCTAGATAAAAATCACACAGTTTTTGGAGAGATTGTAGAAAATAGTGAAAATAGTTTTAAAACTTTAGATGCTATAAAACAAGGTGATAAAATCATCTCAATTGAGATATTAGAAAAAATCTAATTATACAGTTATAGGTATCTCTTTAATTGATTTTACAGAAGTTTCATTAGTAAGATTACCATCTATTTTATCACTGCAAATAATTAGTGAAGCTCTTCCTTAATCAAAAGAAGAATTAGAGCTTTGGAAAAAATTTTTTGTAGAGTGGAATGAGTGGAAAAAAGATAATGAAGATATCTTAAATCTCATTTAATAAATGTTACTGGTGAAAGCTATAGATTAAAACAAAAAAAAAAGAAGCTGGTTTGTTAGATATTTCTAATAAATAGGTATTAACAAGTGGTGCACTTTTGGATTGCACTTGACAGACAAAGAAAGGAGAGTTTTAAAAACTCTCCTTTCCTCTAAAAAATAAAAAGATAACACTGTAAGATGATAAGAGATATATCACTTAGAAGAGTTATTTGTATTTTTATCTTTTATAGAGTTAGTGTTGTTGGATTTAGAATAAGAAGGCTTATTCGATTTATCTTTTTTTTTGTTAGATTCAATTTGAGCTTTAATGTTGTTAATTAAAGTTTCACCAAATCCTTTAACATTTTTTAGATCATCAGGATTAGAGATAGTGTTGTTTTTTCTATACTCAATAATAGCATCAGCTTTTTTATCACCAACACCTTTAAGATTCATTAACTCCATTTTAGAAGCAGTTTGAAGATCAATTGCACCTAAAAAAATAGTAAAGAATAAAGCTAAAATAGCAACAAGTTTTTTCATATTAACCCCCTTTTAATAAAATGTAAAAGAGTATAACATAAAAAATAGTTAAAATAAATATAAAAATCAATAAAGATAGATAAAAAAAGCCTTCACCTAAACACTTGGAGGTAAGTGAATAGATAAAGGCTTGAATAAATACTCAAGAGCTGGCAGCGACCTACGTTTCCACCGGGGGACCCAGCAGTATTATCGGCGATGAAGTGCTTGACTACCAGGTTCGGAATGGGACTGGGTATTTCCACTTCTCTTTAGCCACCAACAAGTTGAGTGAAAAAAGTAAATAATAAATACTCTTTGCACTCAACTCAATTAGAGTTAAGAAAAAATAATGCTAAAGTCTTGGCTCTTAAAAAAATTTGCATTTTTTCAAGTAAACGCCTTTTTTTCTTTCTAAAAAAATAAACACAATTGTCTATTAAACATAAAAAGATATGCTTAATAAGATAGTAAACCAAAGAAAATTGTTAAAAATAAGCCAAACGTTCTATTAGTACTGGTCAGCTAAAGGGCTTACACCCATTACACATCCAGCCTATCAACCAGCTAGTCTTGCTGGGAACTTCAGGGAAAGTTCATCTTAGAGTTGGCTTCGAGCTTAGATGCTTTCAGCTCTTATCACATCCCAACGTGGCTACCCAACGATGCTCTTGGCAGAACAATTGGTACACCAGTGGTTGGTTCATCCCGGTCCTCTCGTACTAGGGACAAATCTCTTCAACTTTCCTACGCCCACGGAAGATAGGGACCGAACTGTCTCACGACGTTCTGAACCCAGCTCGCGTACCGCTTTAAATGGCGAACAGCCATACCCTTGGGACCGACTACAGCCCCAGGATGCGATGAGCCGACATCGAGGTGCCAAACCTCCCCGTCGATGTGAGCTCTTGGGGGAGATCAGCCTGTTATCCCCGGCGTACCTTTTATCCTTTGAGCGATGGCCCTTCCACGCAGAACCACCGGATCACTATGACCGACTTTCGTCTCTGTTCGACTTGTAGGTCTCACAGTCAAGCTAGTTTATGCCATTATACTCAACAAGCGATTTCCATCCGCTTTGAACTAACCTTTGTAAGCCTCCGTTACTATTTAGGAGGCGACCGCCCCAGTCAAACTACCCACCAGACATTGTCCTGAATGAGGATAACTCATCGCAGTTAGTAACTCAAATATTCAAGGGTGGTATCTCAAGGATGGCTCCGACTCTACTTGCGTCTAGTCATCATAGCCTCCCACCTATCCTGCACATGAATATCCAAGCTACAGTGTCAAGCTGTAGTAAAGGTGCACGGGGTCTTTCCGTCTTTCCGCGGGTAGGAGGAATTTTCACCTCCACTACAATTTCACTGGATCCCTCTTTGAGACAGCTCCCATCTCGTTACGCCATTCATGCAGGTCAGTATTTAACTGACAAGGAATTTCGCTACCTTAGGACCGTTATAGTTACGGCCGCCGTTTACTCGGGCTTCGATCAAATGCTTCGCTTGCGCTGACATCATCAATTAACCTTCGAGCACCGGGCAGGCGTCACACCTTATACATCCACTTACGTGTTAGCAAAGTGCTGTGTTTTTGGTAAACAGTCGGGAGGGACTCTTTGTTGCAACCTCTTTAGCTTTTTGAAGCAAGTTCATATACCAAAGTAGGCACACCTTATACCGAAGATACGGTGCTATTTTGCAGAGTTCCTTAAAGAGGGTTCTTCCACGCGCCTTAGAATACTCATCCCACCCACCTGTGTCGGTTTACGGTACGGGCAACATATAATAAACTTAGTGGCTTTTCTTGGCACGACAGTATCATCGATTCTCCATCTCCTCCGAAGAGTGTCAAGAGCCTGTAAGATCTCGGTCTAGTGTTAAGCGGATTTGCCTACTTAACAACCTACATCCTTCGAGCCACACTTCCATCCGTGACCTCGATTAACTCTATGCGTCCCCACATCGCGCTTATATGTTGGTATTGGAATATTAACCAATTTGCCATCGTCTACACTTTTCAGTCTCGACTTAGGACCCGACTAACCCTACGATGACGAGCATCGCGTAGGAAACCTTGGGTTTTCGGCGTTAAGGATTCTCACCTTAATTATCGCTACTCATGCCTGCATGCTCACTTCTATCCGCTCCAGCACTCCTTACCGGTATACCTTCAACGCTGAATAGAACGCTCTCCTACCACTCAATTAAAAATTGAATCTAAAGCTTCGGTGTACATCTTAGCCCCGTTATATTTTCCGCGCAGAATCACTAGACCAGTGAGCTGTTACGCTTTCTTTAAAGGATGGCTGCTTCTAAGCCAACCTCCTGGTTGTCACAGTAACTCCACATCGTTTTCCACTTAGATGTAACTTAGGGACCTTAGCTGTTAGTCTGGGTTGTTCCCCTCTCGACGACGGATTTTATCACCCACCGCCTGACTCCTGTGATTCCACATATAGTATTCATAGTTTGATAGGGTTTGGTACCGCGGTAAGCAGCCCTAGCCCATTCAGTGCTCTACCCCTATATGCTACAACACAAGGCTATACCTAAATATATTTCGGAGAGAACCAGCTATCACGAAGTTTGATTGGCCTTTCACCCCTATCCACAAGTCATCCCAAGACTTTTCAACGTCAGCGGGTTCGGTCCTCCACTGGCTCTTACACCAGCTTCAACCTGCTCATGGATAGATCACTTCGTTTCGGGTCTGCAGCATCTGACTATTTCGCCCTATTAAGACTCGCTTTCGCTACGGCTTCGCACTTGGCTTAACCTTGCCAGACACCACAACTCGCAGGCTCATTATGCAAAAGGCAGTCCATCACCCTGATAAATCATAGGGCTCTGAATGATTGTAAGCTAATGGTTTCAGGTTCTATTTCACTCTGCTCGCTGCAGTTCTTTTCACCTTTCCCTCACGGTACTTGTTCACTATCGATCTGTAAGTAGTATTTAGGATTGGAGGGTGGTCCCCCCAGCTTCAGTCAAAATATCACGTGTTCCGACCTACTCAGGATACCATTAAAGTTATTGATGATTTTAATTACAGGAGTATCAC
Source organism: Aliarcobacter skirrowii CCUG 10374 (assembly GCF_003544835.1). Lineage (NCBI taxonomy): Bacteria > Pseudomonadati > Campylobacterota > Epsilonproteobacteria > Campylobacterales > Arcobacteraceae > Aliarcobacter > Aliarcobacter skirrowii. Next base: position 1,372,578 of record NZ_CP032099.1, read on the forward strand.
CTTCTATGCTTTAGCTTTCCAACTAATTCATCTATCATCTTTAATCTTATATTATGGTCCTACAACCCCCAATGCAAGCATTGGGTTTGTCCTAATCCCAGTTCGCTCGCCGCTACTATGGGAATCTCATTTGATTTCTCTTCCTCTGGCTACTGAGATGTTTCACTTCACCAGGTTCGCTCCCCGCAGGGTAACATATATCTCTATATGCTGGGTTGCCCCATTCGGAAATCCTCGGATCAAAGCTCTTTGGCAGCTCCCCGAGGCTTATCGCAGCCTAATACGTCCTTCTTCGCCTCTTACAGTCAAGGCATCCACCATTAGCCCTTAATAGCTTATAATCGGAACCTAAAAAAATCTTACGATTTTATTTAGGGTCCTCTTTTCTTGCCTAAAAGTTTTAGTTTAACTAGAACTTTTAAATTTGATAATATTCTTTGGCTACTATCTTATTAAACATATATACAAGTACATACTATAATAAGTTAGTTGTGTTATCTATAGTTTTATAATTATCTTTTCAAATAATTATCTTTTTTAGATATGAAATTTTTTTATTTAAAATTAAACATTACTATTTAATTTTACGAAAAAATTTTAAAGACTTTAACATTATATTTTTAAATATCATTTAGTAACTTCTTTTACAAAGCTCTAATATAAATCTTATAATCTCTTATAAAACTTATATTAAAACTTAAGTATGGTGGAGAATAGCGGGATCGAACCGCTGACCTCCTGCGTGCAAAGCAGGCGCTCTCCCAGCTGAGCTAATTCCCCAAACCAACAATCTTTAAAGATTATTTAATGGTGGGCCTATCAGGACTTGAACCTGAGACCTCACGATTATCAGTCGAGCGCTCTAGCCAGCTGAGCTATAGGCCCATTCACCTATACTTTTCGGTTAAATAATCTTTATAAACCAAATATGAGTTGTTAAAAAATATTGTTTTTCTTTATTTATATATTAAGAACCAAATCTTAATAATATTTCTTTGAAAGGAGGTGATCCAACCGCAGGTTCTCCTACGGTTACCTTGTTACGACTTCACCCCAGTCGCCAAATCCACTGTGGAAGGTAGCTACTTTAGCATCCCCGCTTCGAATGAGTTCGACTCCCATGGTGTGACGGGCGGTGAGTACAAGACCCGGGAACGTATTCACCGTAGCATAGCTGATCTACGATTACTAGCGATTCCAACTTCATGTAGTCGAGTTGCAGACTACAATCCGAACTGGGAGATATTTTATAAGATTTGCTCCACGTCACCGTATTGCCGCTCTTTGTATATCCCATTGTAGCACGTGTGTAGCCCTGGACGTAAGGGCCATGATGACTTGACGTCGTCCTCACCTTCCTCCTACTTGCGTAGGCAGTCTGTTTAGAGTTCTCAGCCGAACTGTTAGCAACTAAACACGAGGGTTGCGCTCGTTGCGGGACTTAACCCAACATCTCACGACACGAGCTGACGACAGCCGTGCAGCACCTGTATATAAGTTTCTGCAAGCAGACACCAATCTATCTCTAGAAAGTTCTTACTATGTCAAGTCCAGGTAAGGTTCTTCGTGTATCGTCGAATTAAACCACATGCTCCACCGCTTGTGCGGGTCCCCGTCTATTCCTTTGAGTTTTAATCTTGCGACCGTACTCCCCAGGCGGTACACTTAATGTGTTAACTGCATTACTGCAAGATCTAGTCTCACAACAACTAGTGTACATCGTTTAGGGCGTGGACTACCAGGGTATCTAATCCTGTTTGCTCCCCACGCTTTCGCATCTCAGCGTCAATTGTGTTCCAGTAAATCGCCTTCGCAATCGGTATTCCTTCTGATCTCTACGGATTTTACCCCTACACCAGAAATTCCATCTACCTCTCCCACATTCTAGATCAACAGTTTTCAAAGCAGTTCTATAGTTAAGCTATAGGATTTCACTTCAAACTTATTAATCCGCCTACATGCTCTTTACGCCCAGTGATTCCGAGTAACGCTTGCACCCCCCGTATTACCGCGGCTGCTGGCACGGAGTTAGCCGGTGCTTATTCATATAATACCGTCATTATCTTCTTATATAAAAGGAGTTTACGCACCGAAATGTGTCATCCTCCACGCGGCGTTGCTGCATCAGACTTTCGTCCATTGTGCAATATTCCCCACTGCTGCCTCCCGTAGGAGTCTGGACCGTGTCTCAGTTCCAGTGTGACTGATCATCCTCTCAAACCAGTTATGTGTCATAGTCTTGGTAAGCCATTACCCCACCAACTAACTGATACAATACAGGCTAATCTCTTACCAATAAATCTTTCCCTTTTAAACTTTTGTTTAAAAGGAGTATAAGGTATTAGCAAACGTTTCCATTTGTTATCCCTTAGTAAGAGGCATATTACCTATACATTACTCACCCGTGCGCCACTTAGCTGACAACTATAGCAAGCTATAGCCCGTTCTCGTTCGACTTGCATGTGTTAAGCACGCCGCCAGCGTTCACTCTGAGCCAGGATCAAACTCTCCATAATTTTTTTTATATCTATTTTCATAAATATATATTTGTTATAGTTTATTTGAATCTGACTTTTTTGTTTTTAATTACTTAATTACAAAATTATCACTCAAGTTATAGACAAGTTATAATTTTACTTATACTTGTTTCTTCATAATATTTTTTTAACATTTCTCATATTCAGTTTATAAAGATTACATTCTTCTTAAACCGTCTAATCATAATTTTAAAGATCTTAATTTTTTTAAAAAATTATAAAAAATGGCTCCGGCACCTGGGATCGAACCAGGGACCAAATGATTAACAGTCATCTACTCTACCGCTGAGCTATGCCGGAAATTAAACATTAAACATTAAACAAAAGAAGTGGCTCCGGCACCTGGGATCGAACCAGGGACCAAATGATTAACAGTCATCTACTCTACCGCTGAGCTATGCCGGAATCTTTCTTTATCCGTTAATGGGGTGGAATTATAGTAAAAATAAAAAGATATGTCAAGAGTTTTTTCAACAAATTTAAAAATTTGTGAAAAAACATATAATACATACTGTTTATCTACTTTTTACTAACTCTTTGACACTCTTTTATAAAGTGAATTGCATTTTCAACTGGAACATCTGGAAGTATTCCATGACCTAAGTTAAATATATGCCCCTCACCTTTCATAACATTTTGAATTGCTTCAACACATTTTGTAGTCTCTTCTTTTGAGTACAATCTACATGGTTCCATATTTCCTTGAAGTACATATTTACTTCCAAGTTTCTCTTTAGCAAGAGCCATTGGTGTTCCCCAATCTACTCCAAATACATCAAAGTTTCCATAAACAAGTCCTCTTTCAATAAATGCAGCAACTCCTTTTGGAAACATAATAACTGGAATATGTGGATATCTCTCTTTTATATACTCTGCAATTTCAACCATATATTTCCAAGAGAACTCATCATAACGACCAGGTTCAATTGCAGATGCCCAAGAATCAAAGATTTGAACAACATCTGCCCCTGCTTCTATTTGCTTTTCTAAATAAAATTTAACAACATCTGTTACTTTTCTTAAAATTTTATGTAAAAACTCTGGATTTGAGTACATTATTTTTTTACAAAGATTATAAGTTTTTGTTCCTTGTCCTTCAATCATATAAGTTGCTAAGGTCCAAGGTGCTCCTGTAAATCCAATAAGTGCTTTATCTTCAGGCAGTTGTTGTTTTAAAAGTTTTATAGTTTCATAAACATAAGTTAATTTATTAGCAGCTTCTTCTCCTCCAATTAACTTATCCAAATCAGCTTCAGTTTTAATTGGATCTTTAAAAACAGGCCCTTCTCCTTGTAAAAAATCAAGATGCATTCCCATCTCATTTGGAATTACTAAAATATCACTAAATAAAATTGCAGCATCAACTCCCACAATATCAAGTGGCTGAATAGTAACTTCAGCTGCAAGTTTTGGATTATGGCAAAGATTTAAAAAGTTTCCAGCTTTTGATCTAACTTCCATATACTCTTTTAAATATCTTCCAGCTTGTCTCATCATCCAAACAGGAGTATAAGGAGTTGGTCTTCTAAAACATGCTTCTACAAAAATTTTTGACATAATTTAATTCCTTTTTTATTTTTTTCCAACTTTACCTGTAAAGTAAAGTCCAACTGCAAGAGCTACTATTGCTAGTGAAAAATATAGTAACTCAAGTGGTGTTTCATACTTTGTATGTAAAACTCTTTGAAAATAATTTACAACTAAAACCATAATAATAACTTTTGCTATTTTATCTTTTAACTGATCTAGTGAGCTAATATTTAAAATAGAGTTACAATCTTCAGGTGTACAAGCTGCATCTATTTTTGAAATGAATAGTTCATAAATTCCAAAAGAGAATATTAACAAAACAACTGCTATCAAATATAGATCAACTGCTCCAATAATACCAGCAACAATATCCTCATGAAAATGCTCTGGATGAGTTCCATTCATAAATGTTGTAAAAATAAATTTTGCTACATTTATTACATCAACGCTTGCAACAATAAATAAAATCACAGAACCCATAAAACCAAAAATTACAGCAAGAATTACTATAAATCTACTTTTCCAAAGGGCATTTTCAATCAATTTTTCTAACATTTTAGATATCACTTTCCATTTCTATCCATTTTAAACCAATTCTAACTGCATTTGTAGCAGCTCCAACTCTTACTTGGTCAGCAACATTAAAGTAGTGAACAATGTTTGATGCATAAACATCTTTTCTAATTCTTCCAACATATGTAAAATCTGTATCTGTTGAAATTATTGGCATTGGATATTTTTTATTTGGTAAATCATCTATTACTTTTAGATTTTCAAAATTCTCTAATGCATTTCTAACTTCATTTACATCAACATCAACACCATCTTTAAATGTAACTGTTAGTGATTCACTATGAGATCTTAAAACTGGAACTCTCACACATGTTGCTGCAACTTCAAAGTTTTTGTGCATAATTTTTTGAGTCTCATTTACCATTTTCATCTCTTCTTTAGTAAATCCATTCTCCATTGCAACATCAATTTGAGGAATTACATTAAGTGCAATTTGGTGTGCAAATGCTTTTATCTCTGTTTCGTCCAATCTAAATGCAAAGAAATCTTGCATCTGTTTAACCAACTCTTCCATACCAGATTTTCCAGCACCTGAAACTGCTTGATAAGTTGATACATCAACTCTTTTTATACCATATAAATCATCAAGTGGTTTTAAGCTCTGAACCATTTGAATTGTTGAACAATTTGGATTTGCAATAATTCCAGTCTCTCTCCAAAGACCAATATCATCTGGATTAACCTCTGGAACAACAAGTGGAACTTTTGGATCCATTCTAAAGTGACTTGTATTATCAATTACAACAGCACCTGCTTCTACTGCAAATTTTGCAAATTTCTCAGAGATACTTCCACCTGCACAAAAAAACGCAATCTCAACCTCTTGTTCTTCAAAAACAGTTTCAGTTAACTCTAAAACTGTAAATTCTTTGTTTAAAAACTCAATTGTTGAACCAGCACTTCTAGCACTTGCTATTGGAATTAATTTATTAACTGGAAAATTTAACTCTTCCATAACTCTAAATACTTCTTCTCCAACAGCTCCCGTTGCTCCTACAACTGCAACATTAAACTTTCTCATTTTACTCTTCCTCTTTCTCTTCTAAATCATTTCCAAAAATATTATTTGATTCACTTTGTAGTTGTGTTTGATTATCTATAATATCACCATCTTCATTGTATCTAATTACATTTCCAAACTCATCAAGTTCAATCTCTTCATCCTCTTTTGGACATTTTGCAATAGATACAACTTTATCATCTTTATCCATATTTACAATTATTACACCACTTGTATTTCTTCCAGCTTTTCTAATTGTTTGCATATCAACTCTAATCATTTTTCCAATAGAAGTTAAAAGCATTAAATCTTGAGTATCATCAACTAAAACTTCACCTATAACATTTCCTGTTTTTGGTGATAATTTCATCGCAATAACTCCACTTCCAGCTCTGTTTGTAAGTCTATACTCTTCAACTGTAGTTCGTTTTCCTATTCCTTTTTCAGAAACAGTTAAAATCTCTTGATCTTCACTATCAATAATCTCAGCATCAACAACAATATCACTATCTATTTTAAATTTAATAGCTCTAACTCCTCTTGTACTTCTTCCTTGCTCTCTTGCTTTATCAACTTCAAATCTAATACATTGACCAAGACTTGTAAATACCATTAAATATTTTGTATCAACTGTTGCAATTTTTGCTGTTACTATCTCATCATCATCATCTAAAACGATAGCTCTAACCCCATTGCTTCTAATATTACTAAACTCAGATAAACTAGTTCTTTTTACAATACCATTTTTTGTAAAGAATGTTAAAGATTTAGCTTCATCAAAATCACTTGTTGGAATAATTGCCATAATCTTCTCATCAGCTCTTAAGTTAATTAAGTTTACAACTGCTTTACCTTTTGCAGTTCTGCTTCCTTCTGGAATTCTATAAACTTTTAACCAATAAAGTTGCCCCATGTTTGTAACAAACATTAGTGTATCGTGAGTATTGCTTACAAAGAATCTTTCAATAAAGTCATCATCGTGAGTTGTAACTGCAACTTTACCTTTTCCACCTCTTTTTTGTCGCTCGTAAGATTTTATAGGAACTCTTTTTACATAACCATTGTGAGTAATAGTAACTACCATTGGTTCATTTGGAATTAAATCCTCTACATCAATCTCATCATAAGAGTCTTCAATCTCAGTACGTCTAGGATTTGAGAACTTCTCTTTAATCTCATTTAGCTCTTCTTTTATAATCTCATTTAATCTATCTTCACTTCTTAAAATAAGCTCTAATTGATCGATTAAAATCATTAGCTCTTGATATTCAGCCTCTAATTTATCTCTTTGAAGACCTGTTAATCTTCCAAGTCTCATATCTAAAATTGCTTGAGCTTGAATCGCACTTAGACCAAATCTTGAAGATAGATTATCTTTTGCTTCTTGATCGTTTGCACTAGCTCTAATAATTCTTACAACTTCATCAATATTATCAACAGCAATTTTTAGACCTTCTAAAATATGTGCTCTTGCTTTTGCTTTTTCTAAATCAAAAATTGTTCTTCTAATAATTACAGTTTTTCTATGTGATAGGAAAATATTTAAAATTTCTGGAAGATTAAATACTTTTGGCTCTTTGTTATAAACAGCTAATAGAATAATTCCAAAAGTTGTCTCCATTGGAGTTGATTTATAAAGATTATTTAATACAATTTCAGCCATTGCATCTTTTTTAAGTTCAATTACAACTCTAATACCTTCTCTATCAGACTCATCTCTAACTTCTGAAATTCCTTCAATTTGCTTATCTTTTGCTAAATCAGCAATTTGCTCAATTAATCTAGCTTTATTTACTTGATATGGTAACTCATCAATTACAATAACATCTTTTTTTGATTTTGACTCTATATGATGTTTTGCTCTAATTTTTACTCTTCCACGACCTGTTGTATAAGCATCAATTATTCCACGTCTTCCAAATATAGTTCCACCTGTTGGGAAATCTGGACCTTGAATAAACTCCATTAAATCTATTGCTTCAGCAGTTGGATTATCAATTAAATGTAAAATTGCATCTAAAAGTTCACCTAGATTGTGAGGTGGAATTTTTGTTGCCATTCCAACAGCAATACCTTCGCTTCCATTTAATAAAAGTGTTGGAACACGAGTAGGAAGAACTGCTGGTTCTCTCATTGTATCATCATAATTTGGTACAAAATTTACTGTATCTTTATCTAAATCTCGTAAAACCTCTTCAGCAATTCTTGTCATTCTAGCTTCTGTATATCTCATAGCAGCTGCACTATCGCCATCAACAGAACCAAAGTTTCCTTGACCATCAACAAGTGGTGCTCTCATAGAGAAGTTTTGAGCCATTCTTACAAGTGCATCATAAACAGAAGTATCTCCGTGTGGATGGTACTTACCAATTACATCTCCAACAATTCTTGCTGATTTTTTATAAGCAACTTTTGATGTAAGATTTAAATCATGCATTGCATAGAGTATTCTTCTATGAACAGGTTTTAAACCATCTTTTGCATCGGGTAATGCCCGACCAATAATAACACTCATAGAGTAGTCTAAATATGAAGTTTTTACACTATCTTCAATATTGATATCTATAATATCTTGATTTTCAAAAAGGTTTTCCATAAACTAAGGCCTTTACACTAAAAAATTGATTTGATTGTATCTAAGTTTCACTTAGCTTTGCTTTATTATCATTAAAAAAGGGAAGATAGACAATCTATCTTCCCTTTTAGCAAAATAAAATAGAAACTATTTCTCAGCTTTATATTTTACGATCATTGCGTAAATTTCATCTTTAAGTTTAAGCTTCTCTTTTTTCTTTGTATCTATTAAAAATTGATCTGCGTGAGCATTTTCAAGGTTAATAATTTCATGATCTAACTCATTGTGTTTTTCAAACACTCTTAAAAAGTGAGCATCTTTTTGTCTTAATTCAGCAATTGCATCTCTATGTTCGTGAAGCATTCTCTATCCTTGTTAAAAATTTTAAAAGGGATTATATAAAAAGAGTTCTTAAAATTAACTTCTATAATCCGCGTTTATCTCTACATATTTATAGCCCAAATCACAACCATAAGCTGTGAATTTTCCACTACCAACTCCTAAGTCGCAAATTATTTTATATTTATCTTTTTTTAAAACATCTGCTGCTTTTGCTTCAATTATAGAATCAAAACAGATTTCACCTTTATTAAATACAACTACATCATTATATGAAATTACAAGTTTTTCATCATCGCAAGTTACTTGTGAAGCTCCAATTGTTGAAGCTATTCTTCCAAAATTTGGATCTTCTCCAAATAGAGCTGTTTTTACTAGTAGTGAATTTGATAAAGCTTTTGCAGCTATTTCAGCCTCTTTATCATTTGCAGCATTTACAACCTCAAAAGCTGCAACTTTTTTTGCACCCTCACCATCTGCAACCATTAACATAGCCATATCATGCATAACCAATCTTAAAGCTTCACTAAAAGCATCTTTATCATAAGCATTTGACTTACTATTTGCTAAAACCATAACAGTATCATTTGTAGATGTATCACCATCTACAGAGATTGCATTAAATGTTGTGTGAGAGTTTCTTTTTAATGCCTCTTGTATATCTTCATAAGGAGCTGCAGCATCTGTGCAGATAAAACAAAGCATTGTTGCTAAATTTGGATTTATCATTCCAGCACCTTTTGCAACAGCACCTATTTTAAACGATTTTCCACTTTCAAGTTTAACTTCATAAAAACAAGATTTAGGGTATGCATCTGTTGTCATAATTGCTTTGCTTAAATTTTCACCATTTTTAGATTTTAAATTAAATTTTTTTGCACCATTAACCAATTTTTCAATTGGTAATCTATTTCCAATAACACCTGTGCTACTCATAACTGGATTAATCAACTTATCATCACCAAAATTTAATTGAGAGAAAAGAGTATTTATATCTTCAATACCTTTTTTACCTGTTAATGCATTTGCATTTTTTGAATTTATAAGTACAAAGTTTGTTTTAAAACCTTTTTCATAAGCCAAAAAATGTTTTAAAGGTGCTGCTTGAAATTTATTATTAGTAAAAATTGCAGCAACTGTACAAGGCTCTTTTGTATAAATAAAACCTAAATCATTATTACCATTTGGTTTAAGACCAATATGAATTCCATCACAATAAAAACCCTCTATTTGGTCAATAAAACCCTTAATCGGTAAAATAGTAAACATTTTTATAACTCCTTTGGTTGATTAATTAAATTTAATACTCTTTTTGCTCTAGTAATACCTTTTTGTGAACCAACAAGAAGTAGTTTTGAGTTTTTATTTATTACTTTATTTCCTTTTGGAAGTTGTATAAAAGCACCACTCTCTTCAGTTATTCCAATGACAGATATACTTAACTTTTCTCTTAAATCAAGCTCTTTTAGCTCTTTTCCTATACTCCAAGCATCCTCTTTTATGAAAATCTCTTCCATAGTAATTGGGCTATCTTTTTTATATAAAAACTCATCCAAAATATTTTCCATATCAGGACTCATAGCAATCGCACTTACCCTTTTTGCCATTAAGGAAGGTGTTGCTACAACCTTATCAGCTCCAAGTTTTTGAAGTCTTATTTTTTCATTTCTAGTCTCTGCATTTGATATTATTAAAAATGGAGTTCGTCCTAACTCTTTTTCATAAAGTCTTACAGATGCTATTAAAGTAATATTGTCAGAGATATTTTTTGATAAAGATATAGCTCCTTTTGCAGAGCTTAAATGAGATTTGAAAAATGCACTCTCTTGATATGGTTCATCTTTTATAAAATATGGATATTTATTCTCTCTGGCTATCTCTTCTATGTTATCACTTGGATCAACAACCACAAAAGGTATATGATTCTCTCTAAACTGTTTAGCAACTTGTGCTGTATATTCATTGTGATAAAAAAGCACAAAATGTTTTCTTAATCTTGCTATTTTATAAAGCATCCTTCTCTCCTTCAATAAAGCTCTTAAATTTCCATTTGTAAAAACATCAATTATAACCCCAATTCCAAAAATAAAGCTAGAAAAACCAGCAATCATTAAAAAAACAGTAAAAAATATAGTCTCATTTTTAAAGTTTGATTCGTTTAATGCTCCAAAACCAGTGTTTGTAATTGTATAAGATGTTTGAAATATTGCATGCATAATTGAATAATCTTCAAAATAAACATAACCCAATACTCCTATCATCATAAGAATTTGGATAATTATTAAGGGTAATCTTAGTGGTTTTAGTTTTGAATAAATTACAGAGTTTAAATCATATTGAGGCCTTGAACTTGAAAGTTCCCAGCCTAATACTTTTTTAATATTAGTAAAAATGCTCATTTAAGCACTTTTGCTATACTATTAAGAGTGTTTTTTAAGAGTTCTTAGCTCTTTTGCAGAAATTTTTAGTTTAACAGTTGAACCATCTTCAGTCATAACTCTAATAGTTCTAATATTTGGTAAAAATCTTCTTTTTGTTCTATTTTTTGCGTGACTTACGTTGTTTCCAACCATAGGTCCTTTTCCTGAAATTGCACATCTTCTTGCCATTTTCTTATTCCTTTTTTTTAGTGAAAAATATTCGCGTATTGTACCTTAAAATTCTTAAGTTAGAGTTAAATTTTTGATAAAATATCATCAAATTTTGCAATATTTTGCTCTAAGCTCATCTGTTTTGCAATTTTTCTATTCTCTTTTTGAATCTTTTTTAACTCATTTAAATCATAAAGAACTCCATCAATTTTAAAAGGAGTGCTTGGATCACTTGGACTATCCATTGTTGCGTAAATATCTAATATCTCTTTAATATCATTATTAATTGGAGCGAATACTACACATTTGCAAAACATAGCTTTTATCACACTACTTGCAATATTTTTATTATGTGTTGGTAACAAAAAAATATCACTTAATAAAAATATCTCATCTGAACTCTCTTTGCTCTCTTCAAGCTTTATAATCTTTGATTCTAAGCTTTTATACTTTGGCATAATAAAATCTAGAGCATTTAGCTGTTGCTTATTTCCCAAAATCAAAAGTTTGAAATCTATATAAGATAGATTTGAACAGATATCTAAAAACTCTTTTATTCCTGAATTTTTAAAATTTTTTGCACTAAAAAGAATTAATCTTGTATTTATAGTTAAATCAAATCTCTCTTTATATTTCTCTTTTATATCTTTTGGTTTTTTATACTCTAAATCTACACTTGGATAGATAACATCAATTTTTTCTTTAGATATCTCTGTTTTTTCTACAATTAAATTTAAGTTTGAAAAAGAGTTTGTAATTATAAATTTTGCATTTTTAATCTTATCAATACTATCTTCATCTAAAATTCCACTATGAAAATAGATATCTGCATATTTTCTTTTGCCAAAAAGTTTGAGTAGTTTTGAACTATTTTTTACCACTTTAATATAATCTCTTTTTTTTATCTCACTTATTAATCTATTTTCTATTTTATAAAATATAGTTGTGTTTATCATATTTTTTCCTATTTTTTAAAGTCATAATTATAGTTAAAACTGCTTTATGATATTATTTAATCTTAAATTTTGAGGATTTTATAATGAAAAAAAAGATTATCTATCTTGATAGAGATGGAGTTATAAACGAAGATTTTGAATATGTTTATAAAATTAGTGATTTTAAATTTGTTGATGGTGTTTTTGAAGCTTGTAAAAAGTTTTTAGATTTTGGTTATGAGATTATTGTTGTAACAAATCAATCTGGAATTGGTAGAGGATTTTATACAAATGAGGATTTTGAAATTCTAACAAATTATATGGTTGAAGAGTTCAAAAAACAAAAGATTGATATTTTAAAAGTTTATCACTGCCCTCATAAACCTGAAGAGAACTGTTTATGTAGAAAACCAAAAAATGGAATGATTTTAAAATCACTAAATGATTTTGATATAGATTTAAAAAACTCTTGGCTAATTGGTGACAAAAAAAGTGATATAGATTGTGCAAAAAATGGTAAAATAGAAAACAAAATTTTAATAAGTAAAAATGAAAAAAATTGTGAAGATTTTTTAGTAGCTAATAGCTTATTTGATAGTTTAAAATATATAAAGGAATAAAAATGAAATATACAGATATAAACTTTAATAAAAAAACAATTTTAATAACAGGGGGAGCTGGATTTATAGGTTCAAACTTGGCTTTTTACTTTCAAAAAAACTATCCAGAATCAAAAATTGTAGTACTTGATTGTTTTAGAAGTGGTGAGAGATTTTCAAACGGAAACTTAAAAAGTTTTGGTCACTTTAAAAATCTTGTTGGATTCAATGGTGTTGTAATAAGTGGCGATATAAATGATAAAAAACTTTTAAAAAGTTTAGAAAAAAACTATAAATTTGATTATATCTTTCATCAAGCAGCAATATCTGATACAACAGCAATTGAGCAAGATATTATGATACAAACAAATGTAAATGCATATGAAGATTTATTAAAAATTGCAATAAAACATAAAGCTAATATGATTTATGCAAGTAGTGCTGCAACTTATGGAGATAGTGATAAGTTTGAAGTTGGATTTGAAAAACCAAATAATGTTTATGGATTTAGTAAAGTTATGATGGATAATATCACTTATGAATACCTAAAAGAAGAGCTTCCAATATCAATTGTTGGTCTTAAATATTTTAATGTGTATGGACCAAGAGAGTTTTTCAAAGAGAAAACATCTTCAATGGTAGTTCAATTTGGACACCAAATTCTAAGAGGTCACGCTCCAAAACTTTTTGAAGGAAGTGATAAAATTCTAAGAGATTTTATATATATTGAAGATATTATTCAAGCAAATATAAAAGCTTGTGAACCTGAAAAATCAGGAGTATATAATGTAGGAACAGGAAATGCTAGAAGTTTTGAAGATATTGTAAATATTTTGCAAGAAGAGTTAGGAATTGACAATGGAAAAGAGTATATTATAAATCCTTATGTTGGTTCTTATCAATTTTTTACAGAAGCAAATATTGAAACTACTAAAAAATTTTTAGATTATGAGCCAAGATTTAGCTTAGAAGATGGAATAAAAGCTTATATTCCTGAGATTATTAGACTTTTTAATGAAGAGATTAAATGATAAATATTAATTTTAAACCAAATATTTTAGTAATTGGTGATCTTATGATTGATCACTATTTGTGGGGAAGTTGCGATAGAATTTCACCAGAAGCTCCAGTTCAGGTTGTAAATGTAAAAAAAGAGAACTCAGTTTTAGGTGGAGCTGGAAATGTAATCAATAATCTAGTAAGTCTAGGAAGCAGTGTTGAAGTTATTAGTGTAATTGGTGATGATAGTGTTGCAAATGAACTTAAAACTTTACTTTCAAATATTGGTGTATCTTTCGATAACTTGGTTGTTGAAAAAGGAAGAAAAACATCTAAAAAAAGCCGTCTTATGGCTTCAAATCAACAAGTTTTAAGATATGATAGCGAAAGTGTAGATGAGATTTCAAAAAATAGTTCAAATAAAATTTTAGAGATTTTAGAGAAAAATATAAAAAATTATAGTGCAATAATTTTATCTGATTATAAAAAGGGTGTTTTAACTACTACTTTAACTCAAGATATTATAAAACTTGCAAACAGAAATAAAATAAAAGTTTTAGCAGATCCAAAAGGTAAAGATTTTAGTAAATATAAAGGTGCTTATACATTAACTCCAAATAAAAAAGAGGCTATGGAAGCTACAAATATTGATATAAAAGATGAGAAATCTTTAGTTGAAGCACTAAAAAGTTTAAAACAAAATTGCAATTTGGAAGTTTCACTTATAACTTTAAGTGAGCAAGGAATTGCAATATTTGATGATGAGCTATTTACAAGTCCAACAGCAGCTAGAGAAGTATTTGATGTAACAGGAGCTGGAGATACTGTAATTGCTTCAATTACATTTGCTCTTTCTTGTGGAGTTGATATTAAAAAGGCTCTATATTTTGCAAACTTAGCAGCTGGAGTTGTTGTAGGGAAAATTGGAAGTGCAACTGCCTCTTTAGATGAGATTTATGAGTATGAATCTCAACTTAATAAATCAAGTTCATCAAGCCATATAAAAACATTTGATGAGATTGAAAAATTAGCAAAAAAACTTCACTCTCAAGGTAAAAAAATAGTATTTACAAATGGTTGCTTTGATATTTTACATGTTGGTCATGTAAAATATTTGGAAGAGGCAAAAAGCTATGGAGATGTTTTAATTTTGGGATTAAATGCTGATAGTAGTGTAAGAAAATTAAAAGGTTCAAGCAGACCAATAAACAGTCAAGATGATAGAGCATATATTTTAGCTTCACTTGAAAGTGTTGATTATGTAGTTATTTTTGAAGAAGAGACACCTTATGAACTAATCAAACTAATCAAACCTCATGTTTTAGTAAAAGGTGGTGATTATGAAGGTAAAGAGGTTGTTGGACAAGATATAGCAGATGAGTTAAAACTTGTTCAATTTGTAGATGGTAAAAGTACAACAAACACAATAAAAAGGATAAATGAAAATGCAAAATGCAATAATTAAAGAGTTTTTAGCTCACCAAGAGACAATTGCTAAAGTAATAGAGACTATGCAAGAGCCACTTTTAGAGGCTTCAAAACTTGCAGTTGAAACTTTAAGAGCGGGAAATAAAGTTTTACTTTGTGGAAATGGTGGAAGTGCAGCAGATGCACAGCATATTGCAGCAGAGCTTACAGGAAGATATAAAACTGAAAGAAGAGGATTACCAGGAATTGCTCTTACAACTGATACAAGTGCATTAACAGCTATTGGAAATGATTATGGATATGATAGAGTTTTTGATAGACAAGTTGAAGCATTGGCACAAAAAGGCGATTTATTAATAGGAATTTCAACTTCTGGAAATAGTAAAAATGTAATAAATGCTTTAAAAGTTGCAAGAGAAATGGGATGCAAAACTTTAGGATTAACTGGACGAGATGGTGGAGCTATGAATGAGCTCTGTGATATAAACTTGGTTGTTCCTTCAAATGATACACCTAGAATTCAAGAGATGCATATTCTTTTTGCACATACAATTTGTCAAATTATTGACAATGAATTAAGTAATTAACTGTTAGAAGATTCACTCTTCTAACAAACTAATAGCTTCTAAAACCTCATTTGCTTTTATCTGCTTCATACAATCATGATGTTTTAAGGGACACTCTCTTTTCATACAAGGAGAGCAAGATAGGTTTTTTGTAACAATTATTCCATCTGGATTTCTCCACTGATTTGTCTCTTTATATTTTGTTGGTCCAAAAATTGATATAGTTTTAATTTTATAAGCAGCAGCTATATGCATAGGACCACTATCATTTGTAATAAATAGACTTAGACCTGCTATTTTTTCTATAAGTTCAGGAATAGTCGTCTTCCCAGCTAAATTTTGATAGTTTCGCACTCCTTGTCTAACCAACTCATATTCAATATCTTTTGCAATATCTGTTTCAGCTGGACCTCCAAAAATTACAATATCATATTTTAAAGCTAAAGTTATTGCAACCTTTGCAAACTCTTCTGGATACCATCTTTTAGCACTTCCATATGTTGCACCTGGATTTATTCCTAATGTTTTTTTAGGATATTTATATGGAGTAAAATATAGTTTTAAATCCCCTACTTCATTATCTGTTTTTAAAACTTTGTTTACAAAATCGTTATATCGAATAGCTAAATGAATCTCATTTTTTGTAAGTCTTTTGTAATTGAACTTCTTTTTTGCTTTTATAAAAAACATCATAAATTTTGATGATATACTTCTTCTAAAAGATATGGCTAAATCAACTTTTCCAATACTTTTTGCTAATTTGATTAAAGCTTTATATCTATTTTTCTCTTTTTTTGTCTCATCAACTATTATTTGTTTAATATTTGGATAGTTACTAAAAGCTTGTGTAGATACATATGAACCTAAAAGTATGATTTTAGCATCTGGATATGTTTTTATTATATTTTGTATAGCTGGTGTTGCCATAATTGCATCCCCAAGCCACGAAGGAATCTCTATAAATATCGTTTTAACCATTTTGTAACCTTATTCTTTTATGTTTAGCCATCTATTTTTATCTAAAAGGTATGATTCAAAACTATCAATAGCTTTTAGCTCTTTTTCTAATTTAGTTTTTAACTCATCTTTACAACTAGAATTTGTAGTATCTTTATAGTTAAACATAATATAGCAATCTTCTGTGATAAGACCTATTTGATCCCCACCAAATGTATAAACAAATCTATTTTTAGAACTCTCATCAAATAAAGAGTTACCCATTGAACTAAAGCTATTTTCAAACCCTAATATATCAATGATTGTAGGTTTAATATCATTTTGAGAACCTAAAATATCAATCTCTTTTGGTTTAAAAATCTTTGGTGCATAGATTAAAAGTGGAATTCTATAACCTTCTATATTAGAAACTATCTTATCGTCAGGTCTTAAATCTTTTGCTATATTTCCCAAAGCATTCCCACTTCCATGATCTGATGTAAATATAAAAATAGTATTATCAAACCAAGGCTCTTTTTTAACACCTTCTATAAATCTCTCTATTGCATTATCAACATAGATTAAACTATTTAAATATCCATAATAGTTCTTTAAATCGTGAGGATATCTCTCAAATTTAGCACTTGGAAGATGAAAATCGCTATGATTTGTAGAAGTAAACATAAAAGTTAAAAAAGGCTCTTGTATAGTGTTTAATTTTTGATGCATAAAGCTAAACATATTATAATCATAAGTTCCTGTATCTGGCTCTCTTCCTTCATCAACAGCTTCAACATTTGGCATATCTTCAGCTCCATAAAACTGATCAAAACCAGCCAATAATGAAACAGAATCTACTCTATATGATCTTCTATTTGAACTTTGTGCTGCAATTGTAGAGTATCCATTTTGTTTTGCTATTTGTCCTAAATAGCTTAAGTTTGTAAGTTCTAAACCATTTCCTAAATATTGAAATCCAGCTGGTAAAGTTATTCCTGTATAAACTGATGTTATTCCATAAATAGATCTATAACCATTTGCATAGAAATTTGTATATTTAAGTCCTTCATTTGAGAGCTTTTTGAAATATGGTGTTACATTTAACTCTTTATATTTTGTAAACCCATCAATATGTTCAGCACCCCAAGACTCAAGCAAAACAATAACAATATTGTATTGATTTTTATTCTCTTTTGTTTTTAAAGCTCTTTGTGCTGGATAATCATCATTTATAAAAATAAATTTATCACTTTTTAAAAACTCTTTTGCGATTGATTGTGCTTCTTCAAAATTCATTAAGTTTATTCTCTTGCCACCTTGATAAACACCTAAAGTTCTATAAAATGAGTAAAAACCATTTATAGCTAAAACTCCTGAGCTAGTTTTTGAAACAGCATAAGCATCTACAATTCCAAATGATTTTCTCTCAAAACTATTTCTAATTCCTGCAAACAACATAAGAATAATTAAAAAAAAGTAAAAATAGTCTCTTTTTCTTAAAAATTGATTTTTCAAAGGCGATTTAAAAATTTTAACAAATAAAAGAGTAAGTAGAATAAATATAATAAACGATGTGATAGTGTAGTAAATTAGTGAACCAAAAGCCATATCAAATATTATATTCATATCATCTGCTAAGCTCAAAAGTTCATTTGAAACATGTCTTTGACTAAACTCAAAATATATAATATCTGCTATACATAGAGCTAAAATAGAGATAAAAACTAAACTCCATAAAATAGCTAAAAAAACTCTATAATAAATATTAAATGTAAATTTAAAGGGTAAAAGAAGAAGTAAAATAAATATTCCAACAAATGTAAAAAGAGTAATAATATCAACTCTTAAACCAAATATAAAAGATATAAATGTCTCATAAAATGTTAAATCTTCAAAAAAATATTGATATTTAAAATAGAAAAAGATTCTAAGAGAAGATAGTATAAGCAAAGATAAAATAATTGCTGTAAAAGTTTGCGTATATCTATTCTTAAACATTTTGTAACATTTCCTTAAAGGCATAAAATTGTGGATATTTTAAAATTTTTCCATCTCTATTATCAACTAAACCATAACCAGGTGCGATTAGTTGATGCCAGAAAACTTTTTTTATTTTTTTTGAATCTCGTGCAATTTTAAGATAATCCAACATATATTTTGTATAATCTTCACAACTTACACACTCTTTTTCACTTGTAGGTGCATATGGAACTGTGTTTGATATTGGCCAATTAACTTCTGTAATATATATATCATCACTTAAAGTTTTTGGGCTTAATTTTACAAGTGAAAAAAGCATATCTATTTTATTTTTTGTATCAAAAAAACCATACTGAGTATTTTGTGGTTTTCCCCTTCTATCTACATAAAGTAGTGCTGAAGTGATATCATATTTAATATTTTGAAAATTAAACATAGCTCTTGCATTGTAGTAGTATTCAAAATCTATAACAGATGGTCCAAGAAGTTTTATATTTGTATATTTTTGCTCTTTTAGTTTTTGTGCAACTTTATAAAATCTTATAAACTCCTCTACACTAAAAAATCCCCATTTCAATCTATTTATTGTAGTTCCTATTTGAAACTCATTTGAAATATTTTTAAATTTTTTAAATATTAAATCTAAATTTTTCTCTAAGATTTCATGATTTTCAATATTAAATCTATCTTGAATAATATTTATCAAGATATTTTTAGGAGTTTTTAAATTAAAACTTTGTGCAAAATTTACATAAGAGTCAATATTTAAAATATCACTTAATGGAACTCTAATAATTAGATTTTTTACACCCAACTCTT
This sequence comes from Aliarcobacter skirrowii CCUG 10374, assembly GCF_003544835.1. NCBI lineage: Bacteria > Pseudomonadati > Campylobacterota > Epsilonproteobacteria > Campylobacterales > Arcobacteraceae > Aliarcobacter > Aliarcobacter skirrowii. Next base: position 1,391,985 of record NZ_CP032099.1, read on the forward strand.
CAATTAAATCTTGCTGAGTATTTTTACCATCATCTTTATCTAAATTTACTCCAAGTCCAATAAAATCTTTATTTGAAGTTTCTATTTTTCCACGAAATAGTTTCATAAAAAGAATTGATAAAGGCAAAATAAAAAGTGAAGTAAGAATAAGTTTTATAAAATCTTTTTTATGCTGTTTTCTCATGACTTTTTTAAAAGCTTTATCTTTTATAACATGTGGTTGATCTGAGAAATTATCCCAAACAAAATGTTTATTTGACATCTAAAATCTCTTTTAAACAATTTTCTATTTTGATGTAATCATCTTTTGAATAGTTTTTATTTAGCATAAAATTATTTTGATATTTTTCATCACTTATAGTTGCCCATCTTTTACTACTTGCAAATAAACTATCTCCAAAAAATGATAAAGTTTTTGAGTTTGTTGCACCTGCAAGATGCATAGGTCCTGTTGAAGTGCTTACAAAAAGAGTTGAAGATGCAATATATTTTGTAAATTCAAGCAAAGTACCTTTTGAGTTATAAATTGTAGCTTTGAAATCTAGTTTTGACTCAATATACTCTTTTGATTTTTCATCATCAGGTCCAAAAGAGAAAACTACTTCATACTCACTATCTTTAATACTTCTTGCTAAACTCAAATAATCATCTAAGCTCAAATTTCCATCGCTACTTCCACCAAAACCAGCATGAAAAATTACTCTTTTATCTTTTTTTACATCAAGATTTAAAAGTGGTCTTTTAAAATCTAGTTTTATATCAGGAAAAATAGCTTTTGCCAAATCAAGATTATATTGCCACTCTGTTTTTTCTACCTTGCTTCTTCTTTGTTTAACTCTAATATTAAAAAATATTTGTGCAATTTTTGTGGCAGGTGCAACTCTTTTTTTGATTCTACTTTTAAATAATAAAATTGCCAAAGAGGTATCTATAAAACAAGATATTGATACATCAAACTTTTTTGATTTTATATCTTGTAGAGTCTTATTTAAATCACTTTTATCATATAAAATCACATCATCTATAAAATCTAAACTCTTTGCAAAATCAAAATTGATTTTAGATACAAGGGCTGTTAATTTTGTAGATGGGTATTGCTCTTTTATAGCTTTAAAAAGAGGTAAACTAACTAAAAAATCACCTATTTTATCGTGTCTTGTGATTAAAAGATTCAATTTCTTCCTCTTATTTTTCTTTTAAATTCTACAAAGTTTTTTAATTTTTTATCATATTTTTTCAAAATATCAATAGCTATTTTTTCATTAGTTTGTAATAATTTTGCATACTCAGTTGCAATTAATTTTAAACTATCTTCATCTAACCATAATTTTGCAAAATTATCTAAACCAGTTTCTAAATCAATATTTTTAAATTCCATTCTATTTATATCAACTATACTAAAATCATACTCATCATTTTTATTTTTAAAAACTAGTATATTGCCAGCTGAATAATCTTTGTGATAAACACTATTTTTATGTAAATTATAAGTAAATGCAACAAATCTTTTTATAATTAATTCTCTATCATTTAGCATAGTATTTCTTAATGGCTCACGAATAGTAAATAAATAATTTAATTTTTCACTAATAAAAAAACTTTCTTTAAATAAAAAACTTCTATAAAACTCAATATATCCAATAGGATTGGGTGTATTTATATTTAATTGTTTAAGTTTTACAGCATTCTCGTAAGATTTTTTTGCTTTTGAATCTCTAAAATAGGCATAAACTATTTGATTTAAAATATTTGGGATTTTAAAAGCCTTGACAACTGTTTGAACATTTTTATATTCTATAACTTTTAATTCATTTCTTGCTTTATGAATGGTGTTTGAGTTTTGTTTAAAAAAATCTTTTATATTTAACAAAAAATCTTTAATATTTTCATAATTTTTATTTAATTTATATTTAATCAAATCTTAGCCTTTTACATTTCTTTGCATATCCAACATAATAGCATACTTCATATATGAACTATATGCTGAAATCACTGCTACATTCCATCCATTAATTCCATGAAATGCTCCAGCTTTTAATATTAAAGCTTTAAATAAAGCTCCTAATCCATGAATAATTGGATCAAAGACTGTTGCTTTTTTACCTTCTTCGTGTGCTAAAATTGCACCTCTTTTTATAAATTTTTCAGTTGTTCTTATCATATGTATATAATCATCATAAGAGTAATGCAACATATCAGCTTTTAAATCACAAACACTTTTTGCTTCAACTCTAGCATGTCCTTTTGCAGTTGAAAAACCACATTTTTTACGATTATAAAGTCTTACAACTCTATCTGGATACCAAAGTTTTATATAGTTTTTTCCAACAAATGTTTTTCTAGCAAATGAATACCCATCATAAAAACTATTTTCTAAATCCAATTTTTTTATCTCTTCTATTGCATTTAAATCAAGTCTTTCATCAGCATCTATACTTAAGATCCAGTCATTTGAAGCATAAGGTGCACCAAATGCTTTTTGTGGTCCATCTCCCAAATATCCTTGTTTTATAACTTTTGCACCTAAACTTTCTGCAATTTCACAAGTTCTATCACTACTTAATGAATCAACTACTAAAACTTCATCACACACACTTTGAACAGATTTAATAACTGCTTCAATATTTTTTTCTTCATTTAGAGTAATAATATTCGCTGTAATTTTCAAACTTTTCTCCTTAATCATTTCCAAAAATATCTCTAGTATAAACTTTTTCTTCTACATCTTTAAGATTTTCGTTTAATCTATTTGCTACTATTACATCTGATACTTTTTTAAACTCTTCTAAATCTTTTATTACTTTTGAGTTAAAAAAAGTCTCCTCTTCTAGCACTGGTTCATATATTACTACTTCAATACCTTTTACTTTTATTCTTTTCATTATTCCTTGAATTGCTGAACTTCTAAAATTATCTGAGCCTGTTTTCATTACAAGTCTATAAATACCTACAATTTTTGGATTTTTTCTAATAATACTATCTGCTATAAAATCTTTTCTTGTAGAGTTGGATTTTACAATAGCTTCTATTAAATTACTTGGCACTTCTTTATAATTTGCTAGTAATTGTTTTGTATCTTTAGGTAAGCAATAACCACCATATCCAAAGCTTGGATTATTATAATGAGTTCCAATCCTTGGATCTAATCCTACACCATCAATAATTTGTTTAGTATCAAGGTTATGAGTTTGAGCGTAAGAGTCAAGTTCATTAAAGTAAGCAACTCTCATAGCTAAATATGTATTTGAAAATAGTTTAATAGCTTCTGCTTCAGTTGAATTTGTAAATAAAATTGAAATATCTTTTTTAATAGCACCTTGCTCTAGTAGTGAAGCAAAAAGTTCTGCTCTTTTACTTTGTTCACCTACAATTATTCTACTTGGGTATAAATTATCATATAAAGCTTTTCCTTCTCTTAAAAACTCTGGAGAGAAGATTATATTATTTGTATTAAATTTCTCTTTTAAGCTTTTTGTATATCCAACAGGAACTGTACTTTTTATAATCATAGTTGCATTTGCATTTATCTCTAATACATCTTTAATTACTGCTTCAACACTTTTTGTGTTAAAGTAGTTAGTTTGTGGATCATAATCAGTAGGAGTTGCAATAATTATAAAATCAGCATCTTTATAAGCTTCATTCTTATCTAAAGTAGCTTTAAAATTTATGTTATCTTTTTTTAAATACTCTTTAATCTCCTTATCTTCAATAGGAGATATTTTATTGTTAATCATCTCTACTTTAGAAGGAATTATATCAAGAGCAACTACTTCATTGTGTTTAGCTAAGAGTAATCCATTTGATAAGCCTACATATCCTGTTCCTGCTATTGCTATTTTCATATTATTTTTTTATCTCCTATTTTATATTTTGAATTCTCTTTTATAGTGATTGATAATAAAACAAAAACTAATATAAAAAAATTATCAAAATTACTCATTTGTATAATACTATCACCTACACCATTTATAAAAAACATAGAGTAAAAAACAAGTGCTATATAAAAGAAATCTTTTTCTTGCTTATATAATATTTTTAGAAGAAAAACAATACTTATCAAAAATATAAAATAACCAAAAATTCCAAATTTAGCTATATATTCAAAATAATGATTATGGTAGTGAGTTATCCAACCATTCAATATCTCTGAATTTTGATTTTTATACTCTTCAAGTTCTACAAATGCATCCCCTACTCCTGTTCCGAATAAAAAATTTTTTGGTATAAGCTCTGTTGCGGCATTCCACATAAATAATCTAGCTCCCCAGCTTCCAACATATTCTTTATTTTCATAAGCATGTTGTAACTGTTGAAATCCAAGAAAATATCTATCCATTTTATTAATATTATAAAGGTAAAAAATACAAAGAACCATCAATAAAAATATCAATATTATAATTTTTTTGTATTGATATAAATATTGTCTATAATAAACCATTAACACTATAAGTGAAAATAAAAAACTCAATTGCCCCATTCTTCCATTATTAACAAGAATTGTAAAAAATGAAAAAATTGCTATAAATAAAAATAAATATTTCAGTTTATTATTTTGTTCTTTTATAGCAAAATAGATAGAAAGTAAAACATTAAATGCCATATAAAAAGTAACAACTGCATATGGCAAAATACCTCTTGGATTAGCTTTATTCGATATTTCATCTTTTAATTGAACAGTAAAAAACTCCATATATATAGATAAAGAAAATAGAGCATATAGTGCGAAACTAAATGTAATAACATAAAATGCCATTTTTACATCTTCTTTATTAAATACAGAAAAAAACACTATTGTAATCATTGGATAATATTTATAGTATTCTAGTTCTTCAATACCAATTTTGATGTTATCACTCCAAAATAAAGATAGTATTGCATAAAAAATAAACATATAAAATAAAACTAAAGGCTTATTTTTAGATATTTCTTTTAATCTTGTAAAATATCCTCTTTTTTTACCAATAAATAGCCACCAAATAAATAAAAAAATAGTAAGATTACTAAAAAAGCCACTAAAAAAATTATATGGTAAGAAGAAAATATATACAAACATATATATTTTAAAATAATCTTGTTTTATTCCTCTAAAATAATCTATCATACTAACACATCCAAATATTTTTGTATTTCAATTTTTTCTAAAAAATTATTTTTTAGTAAATTAATATTTTTATTCAAATCAACCTCAACTAAACCCTTTGCAGTGTTTAAAAGAGCTATTTTCAATTGTTCTATATTTTTATTTTCTACAATTGCAAATTCAAATCCTAAATTTTTAAACTCTATAAATGTTGTATTTTCATATGAAATTGCTTTACATCCATAAGCAATAGATTCTATGAAAGCATTTCCAAATCCTTCTCCATAACTAGGAAATAAGAAAATATCTGCTTTTATAAAATATTTATCTACTTCATTTGTAAATCCAATTAATTTGATTTTATCTTTATATTCTATCTCTTTATAAAAGTTTGCAAACTCTTCTTCATATCCATCTTCATATCCACCAACTATAAAAAATTCAAAATCTATATCATTTTTTATTAAAATATCACAAGCTTTTATTGCATCAATTTGACCTTTACCTTTTACAATTCTTCCAACATGTAATATATTTAACTTTTCATTTTTCTTTTTTTCATATGTAAAAATTTTAATTGATGGATATATCAAAGTAGATTTTGTTTTGTTTCCAAATGGAAAAGTTTTTTTCACATTTTCAAGTAAGTGTTCACTAATTGCTATATGATTATTAACTCTACTATAAATTATTTTGTGAAAAAGACTATTCTTTGGTTTTGCTCTTGTTGTACCATGTCTAACTATAAGATTAATATCTGTTCCATAAATTGCACAATACATAAGTTGCAATTTACTTGTTCCAAAATATATTATATTTTGTATATTGTAATTTGTTATTATTCTTTTAAAATCTAAAATAGTTTTAAAAAATAAAAAACTATTTTTTTCAAAAGTTTCTAAATTAACACTAGCTTCTTTTAATATATAACTGTTAAAATTTTTATCCAAAAAACCATCTTTTTTTGTTATAAATACTATATTACAATAAGGATGCAATTTTTTTGCTAATTTTATACTATCTAGTTCCATTCCACCAAAATTTCCTGTTGGGCAAACTATTGCTAAATGTTTTTTCACAATATATCCTCATAAGCTCTTTTTAAGTCTTTATAGTTTGTTACATAAAAAATTTCATTTGTTCTAACACTTCTTCTATAATAACTTTTTTCTTTTCCACTTAAATATCTTCTTAATTGTCTAAAAGCAAAAAGAAATGCTTTCTTAAAACCTATTTGAATAGTAGAATCTCTTAAATCATGCATTGATTCTAATGCATAATATTTATACATTTGTTGCTCTCGTGATAGCTTATGTGAATATATACTATCAAAAATAAAAGATGTTTTGAATCTAGGAGCTAAAGCTGTAGTAGAAAACATATTTCCGTAAGGATAGAATTCATTTTGAGTTAAATGATTAGTAAGAGTTAATAATTTTATTTCTTCACAATTTAACTTTTCCATTGCTTCTATAATAGCTAAAGTTATATATTTATGATCTATATTTGAATCAATCTGTGGATGTAATGTTACTATAAAATCTGGTTTTATAGAATTAATAATACATTCAAAATCATTTAATAAAGAATCCCAATTTGATTTTGGTTTTGAGTTAGTCGCAATACTTGAATGATTTACTCTTCTAAAATAGTTTATATCAGATATTCCAGCTGTTTTTGAAGAAACTAATTTATTTTTATTTTCATACATAATCTTAATTGTTTCATTAAAATAGCCCAAAGCTAAGCTATTTTCATATTTTACTTTTCCTAATAATCCAGTTGTCAAAGCATCAAAAATTCTCAAATTTCCTTTAATTTTAGCTTTCAATTCTTTATCACAATCAAAATCACAAAATTTACAAGATCCTTCACCAGCGGTAACAGTAACGATGAAGCTTTCTTTAGCACTGCTATAGAGACCAAATGATGATATTTCTGCATCGTCAGCATGAGGAGCTATTATTAAAATTTTTTTATTTTTTATATCCAAATTTTCAAAATCAAAAATCTCTACATTACTTGAAATTATTTTACAATTTTTTGTAAAAAGTTTAATATTTTCCATTCCACAAAAAGAGCTAATATCTATATATCTAATACCATGTGCACCATGTTCAAAAAAAGTCTTTTCTTCTTTTTGATTAGAATAGATCCTCACATAGGGAGGAAATATTTTTGATAAAAATGTAGATTTAATTTTTATTTTAAGTATAAGTGTTTGATTTTTATCATAATCTTGTAAATTTATCAATTCTTTTAAATCAAACTTTTTTGATTTTTTAAAATCATAAAAATAATCTTGTTTTGTTTTATATTTATACATTTTTTTTCTAGTAGAAATTAAAACATATATAATAATCAAAAGTAATATTAAAATAGTCAAAAAAAACATTTTTTAATCCATAAATTCTAAAATATTATTCTTTTTAAAATATTTATAAATAAAATCTAAATTTTTAATATCATTTAATTCCAAATTTGGTTTATTATTTTTTATATACTTTACTAAACAATTTGGAAATATTATTTTTATAGTAGTTAAAGCTGTAGATGAGTATGAAATTAGATTTCTTGGATATATTCCTACTTGTAAGAAATATTTTTCTATTGGTTGATTTAACTCTAAAATATTTATTCGATTATAATTATCTGCTATAATTTTAAATGTTTCCTTATCTTCTCTATGAGGAATATATACTATTTGTTTATCTTTGTTTTTTTCTATAATTCTTTTAAAACTATTTTTGAATTCTTCAATATCATAAAATATATGTAAAGGTTGCCCTAAAAAAAATAAAGTATCATCATAAACAAATTTATCTAGGTTAAAATCTTTTTTTAGATATTCCAATTTATTTTTTACTACTGCACCATTATTTAAAGGCTTAAAATCATAATATGTAAAAAAATTTATAGTATCTTTTAGATTTATTTTTAATCCATTTAAAACAAATTTTATACTTTTTAATTTAAATTTATTTATTCTATTTTTTTTTATTACATTCTCATATAAAACAACCGTGGCGCTACCTTCATCTAATAAAAATAACTTTGTCTTATTCAGATTAGCAACAATTGCTCTAAATCTAAAATCTTCAATCTCTCCTGTAAATATATATTCATAATTGTATTTCTTCAAATACTTTATTAACTTTACATATCCTTGTAGCTTACCCTCTTTTAGTGGATTAAATCTTACTATTTCATCGCAATCTATTTTTTCAAGTTGAGCTTCTATTTGTTCTATATTCTTAACACTTCTGTTATAAATAGCTACTATTATAATATTTTTTAATTCAAATTTATAAATAGCTTCTTGTGAATTTAAAAGTTGCAGTGGAGAATTAATAACAAATAGATTCTTTTTGTTTTCCATTTTAATCAACCTTTTTTAATAAATTCTCTTTCTTAGCATGAGTCCATTTTCCTCTTGGTTTATCCATATATTGAAAATACTCATTTGTAAAACTTCCTTGAATACAAACATATTTATATAGTTTATAATTTATTGCTTGATCACCTATTGCTTGATTTAGTGCCATTGGTCCTGTAAGGCTATAAACTCCACCTTCTACTCTTCTATTTTCAATATTATCAACTATCAAATCAAGTGTATTTTTAAAGTGTTTATTATTTGGAGCAGTTGCCAAAAAATAGTTGTTGTATCTAACTTTTGATTTAATAAATAGCTCTTTATCCTCTGGTTTAATTAGTTTTGATAGAGGCAAAACAATATGAGCATCTATATCCATATAAACTCCACCAATATTGTTTAAAACAAATAATCTCCAAAAATCAGCTTGAGCTGCACCATCTGTTAATTGTTCAAAAGCATCAATATAATTTTTAGGTGCATTTTGTTTTATATATTCCAATCTATCTTCAGTACTTACATATCTATATTCCCAATCTAAAGACATAAGTCTATTAAATAAATAGTTTATATAAACAGGAAGAGTAACAACATTTGAATAGTTTGTTTGCCAAATTATTTTAGGTACAAGAGAACTTTTTTTTGATGATATTTTTGCTTTACTAACTTTTGGAATTGTAAATCTAAGTTTTGGGAAAATAAAATAGATGATATAAGATATACCTTTTAAAAGTGCACCGAAAATTTTACATAAACGATTTATTAATATTGCAAAAAACATAACTTTGTTTCCTTATTTGAAATGAGTTTGAATGATATCAAAATTTATATTAAAATTATCATCCAACAAACCAAATGCAAACCAATTGTAAACATAACAGCAGTTGAGCCTAAATCTTTGGCATTTTTAGCAAGTGGATGAATCTCTTTTGTACACAAATCAACCACATTTTCAATTGCAGAGTTTAAAAGTTCTACTATTAAAACCAAAATCCCAGTAACTAAAAGTATAAGCTTATTTGTTAAAGTTGTATCAACATACAAAATCAAAGCTACAATAAATATTGCACAAAACAGCTCAAGCCTAAAAGAGCTCTCTGTTTTTATAGCAGTTATTAACCCATCACAAGCATATTTCCAATTTTTAAAAAAACTATATTTAGGTTTATTTTGCATATATTTTACTTTTTATAAATTTCATCATTATAAGCTTTGAAACGCTTATGCTGCCAAAGCCAAAAGTCTGGTTTTTTCAAAATTTGATTAGATACAATATCGTTTTGAATTTGCGTTAGCTCTTTTATTTTATCTTCGCTTTTAAACTCATAAGTTTTTACATCAATTGGCTCTTGAACCTCTATTGTCCAATCTCTAAAACCATTATTTACTGTAAAAATTGGAATAATAATTGCATCAAATTTTAGTGCAACTCTTGCTGTTGAGTCTGTTGCTTTTACTTTTTGTCCTAAAAACTCTATATCTATTCCACTACCTATGTGTTGATCAATAACTACGGCTATACTTTTATTCTCTTTAAAAGCAGTTAGCATACCTTTTGCAGCACTCTTTTTCTCAAGCATTGTAATACGGTTTTTACTTCTTCCTATCTCATATTTTTTTTGAATATATGGATTATCCATTCTTCTATTTACAACAGCAATTTCACCAAACATCATAGCAATATAAGGCAGTGTTATCTCCCAACCACCATAATGAGCCGTTATATATATAATTTTTCTATTATCTTTAAAAGCTTTTTCTATTATCTCTTTATTTAAAATATTTGCTTTTGAAAAAAGTATCTCTTTGTTTACTCTTTGATTCTCTATATGCTCATACATATTAAAACATAAAGATTTATATGAGTTATAAATTATCTCCTCTTTTCTACTCTTAGTTAAACTATCTTTAAAAACTAAATCAATATTTGCTCGTGCAATTTTTAGATGCTTTTTATCTACTTTGTAGGCTAAAAAAGCCAAAAATTTTAAAAATTTCTCCATTAAGAACTTTGGAGTTATAAAAAATAAAAATAGAAAAATATAGTATAAAATAAGTATAAAATAGTCTTTAATCTTTTCTATCATTTAAAAGCTCCTTTGCAATCTTTATAATCTCTTCTTCATCTATATCTTGAATTGAAAAATCATTTTTATCTATTTTATAAGGGTTTACAATAGATTTTGATTTTACAGTTTTGCTTATATTTGTTTCATATGTGTTTCTATAAGCTGGAGTATTCCCAAAAATAGTTATTGTTGGAATATTTAAAGCCCAAGATATATGAGTTGGTCCTGTATCATTTCCAATAGTCAAATCAACTTTTGAAATCAAAGCTTTTAAACTATTTAAATCTAGTTTTGGCAAAACTCTTGCATTTGAATTTTGCTCTATAAACTTAGCCATCTCTTTTTCTTGCTCACTTCCCCAAGCAATTAAAAAATTCTCATTTAAACTTGAAGCAATTTTTGCAAACTTCTCTTTAGGATAAATTTTGCTTGGCCAACTAGCACCAACAACAAACAAAATATTTTTTCTATCTTTTTCTAAATAGTCGTAGATTATACCACTCTCATCTTTAAAAAATAAAAAAGGCTCTTTATTTACAATCTCATCTTTTGTAATTTCAAAATTCAAAGCCTTACTTATCAAATAGCAGTTTCTATCAATTACATTTTTATCATATGAAATTGATATCTTTTTATTATAAAAACAACTTGCTATTTTTTCTCTAGTTGAATTTTTACAAAAACCAGCTCTTTTTTTCCCAAGCAGTCTAGCTACTATTGCAGATTTTAAAAGTCCTTGAGTATCTATTACTAAATCATAACTGTTTTTTTTTAAACTTCTTACAAGTTTAATCTGATTAAAAATCTCAAATCTGTTTTTTTTTATACTTTTTAAATTTAATCTTATAATATTGTCAACATGAGGATTGTTTTCTAAAACGCCAGCAAATCCCTCTTCAACAAACCAATCTATTTGGATATTTGGATATTTTGCTTTTATAAATTGCAAAGCTGTCATTGAGTGAATAATATCACCCATTGCAGATAATCTAACAATTGCAATTTTTTTTATCATAAAATTCCAAGCTCCAAACCATCTGGAAGTTCAAGTTTATCTATTTGAGAGCTTAATAAAAATGAGTTATTTTCAAGCTCAATTGTTAGAATATTCTCTTTTAAAGCATATTGTGTCTTTGGATTTGAGTAGTCAATATTTATTGCTAGGTTTAAAGCTTGCATAAAAGAGAGCCATCTTAAAGTTTCCAAAGGTGGCAACAGCTCTTTATATTTTTCAATATCACTCTCTTTTGGTAGAGATTTTTTTGAAAACTTCAAAATATAAGCAACAGTTACTCTTGAAGTGTGTAAAAAATCATAAGTTAAACCATTTAAAATAAAATCAAAAGCATTATCATTTGATTTATAAAAGTTTAATCTAACCCCAATTGAATGCAGTTTCGAAGCAACAACTAAAAGTGTTGAGAACTTATCATCAAGCTTATGAAGTGGTTTTAAAACCTCAAAAATCTCTTTAGCACTTCTTCCTAAATATGCACTCTGTTTTTCACATATTTGAAATCTATCAAGTAGACTTCTAACACTTACATTAAAATTAGAAGGAAATTTATGATTTTGATTTCTTAATAAATCTGTTAAATAAACTCCCTCTCGCACACCCACTCCAGAAGTTACAACAGTTTTAATATTTAACTCATCAATAATAGTTTTAAAGATAAATGTACCCTCTTTTATAGTATCAAATCTATCTTTTTTTACACCCAAAGCCTCTAACTCTTCGTTTGATTCTGTTTTTAAAATATCTAAAAAAAGTTTTTGCTCATTTTTTACATCATAAGTAAAGCCATGAATTGAGTCAAGTGGGTAAGCATTTTTTTGCATAATTAATTTTGATAAAAACCTAATACTTCCACCAATTCCAACAACTTTTGAAGGAGTATTAACACCACAATTTAAAACTTTTTTTAGATTTTCAAGAATATAAGTTTTTGCACCATCAAGATTGTTTTTATTAAAATATAACTCTCTAATTCTAACTGTTCCAATATCAAGTGATAAAGATTTTACTATTTTTCCATCTTCAACAAAACAAAACTCTGTACTTCCACCACCAATATCTACTGTTACAAAGTTATCATCATGAAGCAAATTTGAAGTAGCTACTCCCCCATAATATGACTCTTTTTCACCATTTATAATCTTAATATTAAGACCTAAATCTTGTTTTACTCTACTTAAAAAAACATTAGAGTTTGGAGCATCTCTTAAAGCAGATGTTGCAACACAAAGAATTTTTCTTGATTTAAGGGCATTTGAGATATTTAAAAAAGATTTTAAAGATTCATAAGCTCTTTGCATGGGTATCTCTTGAAGCATACCACCATTTTCATAGCATCCTTCTGAGATTTTCACCCTACTTTTTGTCTCATTTATAAGACTAAATGCAAATCTACTAGATTTTTCTAAAACAACCATTCGCATTGAGTTTGAACCAATGTCGATGATTGTTGTAATTTTCGACATATTAGTTTTCTTCTTCCATTAGTTGTTCGTATTTAAACTTCAACTCTTCCATTGTCTCTTCATTATCTGGATCTAAAATTATACAATCAACTGGACAAACCTCAACACATTGTGGTTCTTCATAATGACCAACACACTCAGTACATCTATCAGGATCAATAATATAAATTGGATCCCCTTCTTCAATAGCGTAGTTTGGGCACTCTTCTCTACATGCATCACATGCAATACATTCGTCCGTAATTATTAAAGCCATCTATTTTTTCCTATTTTTTATTTTGGTTTTGGAGTTATACCTAAAAATGTTTAATAATTTCTTTAAAATCATTAAAACAATCTTTTGATTTTGTTATAAAAATAAGATTATTTTTAACTATTTTATATAAATCTTTACAAATATACATTGCTGCATCAATATCAAAAGCTCTTAATTCTCCCATAAAAAGAACAAAATCATAATCTCTTGCATTCGCCAAAGAGATAGCTGTTGCTCCTAAAACTCTAAACTTTATATTTTTATCATTTAAAATTTTACAAATATCTGGATACTTATAACCTCTTTCAAAAACTGCAACTTTTGAGCTATTATTTATTCTGTTTTTTAACTCTTTATTGCTGTTTAGTGATAAATATATTACCTCATCATCTAAAAATCTATATACTAAGGTTTCTAAAGCTAAATTTGCAACAAATCCACCAATAATCTCTTCATCTTTTTTTATTGCGACAGATGTTCCATAATATGGAAGATTTGAGAAAAAATTATTGCTTCCATCAAGTGGATCAATAATAAAAGTTATATCTTTTTTAAAATCTTTTAAACCACACTCTTCACTAAAAATATTTCCAAACTCTTTTAAATGTTTTATAAAAATATTTTCAAAAATAATATCGATTTTAAGTGAATTATCTCCACCAAAACCAATCTGATTTGTATATATAAAATCATCTTTTTTTAAACTATTTTTTAAATAGTTTAAAACTTCAATATTTGCTTTTATAACTGCATTTTTTATATTTTCCAAAACTATAAAACCTCACTACTGTTTTTTTGAATTTTTTCAAGCTCCATAAAATAAGCATGGCATAGATAAAGAACATAAAATATAGCTACAAAAAGAGTTATAAATGGAATAGTTGAAATTAGATATAAAAAAAATGTTCTTACTCTAAAATAGTTTGAGCTTTTTTCATAGATTTTTTTATACTCATCTTTACTTAAAATTGTAGATGATACATCATAGTTTAAAAGTTTGTGGAAAAAATAATATAAAGGCAAATATATAGCCAAAATATTTATTAATGGTATAAAATATAGAGGTATTAAAGCTATATATAAAAATATCATTATAAAAATAGTTTTTAAAAGTAGATAAATAGAGCCTAAAACTGTTCCATAAGGTTTTAAAATCAAATCTTTATAGTGGGTTTTTTTTAGATATTTAACAACAAAAGGTGTCAAAAATCCAATAATTAACAAAGTTAAAATAATACTAAAATGAAAAATAAAAATAATTCCAACTGTATAGATTAAAAAAGCAGCCAACCAAGATGTAATTGAGTATTTAAATAAAAAAACAATTAAATATGTAAACCATACAAAATAAAATGGTGCACTCTCATCAATAACTATCTCTTCACCATTTTGTGAAGTTTGAGCAATAATTTGCAAACTATCTATTCCAAAACTAGCCATTTGAAAAAATATTATATATAAAATTGTCATTGTAATAAGAAGTGGAATTAATGCTAGTTTTAGCATTGAGGAGCTAAAAAAATCACCTATACTTCTTTTTAAAATCTCTATTTCATTCATGCTCTTCCTCTTTATTTTTTATATCAAATCGTACTCTATATTCACACTTTTGACAAAGCTCTTCAACTAAAATATTATTTTTAAAACCATTTATCATAGCTTTTGCTCTACTACTTTGTAAAATATCTTTGATTGAGTTTTCATTTGTATCTCCAAGATTTATAGAAGCATCTAAATCCAAACAACAAGGAACAACAGTTCCATTTGCCAATATTCCAAAATGAGAGCTTAAACCATAACAAAAACCTTTTTGGCTAACTATGTTGTTTTTTAAAGTTGGCCAAGAGAAATATTCATCAAAATTAATAAATATTTTTCTAGCAACTCTAATATTTTTTGGTTTTGTACTATAAATCTCATCTATATTCAAATTTGAATTGAAAAAATGATTTAATCTATTAAAAACTTCATTATTAAAATCCAAAGCACTCTTTTTATCATCTAAATTCCAGATTCTAAAGTTTATAAAATAATCATGACTATTTTGCATTGCGAACTTTACAAAATCTAAAATAGGCTCAAAATACTCTTCAAAACTCTTTTTATGTGAGTTTGCATTGTATGAATTTATTGAGAAATTTATCTGTTTTATAGCACTATTTAATAAAGCTTTGTAGTGCTTTTGTGAAATATTATTTGCAGTTGTTGTAATATTTACTTTAAGATTATGTTTTTTACTAATCTTTAAATACTCTTCTAAATTTGTTAAAACTAAAGGATCACCAACTATATGATATGCAAGTTCATTTGTAAACTCTTTTAGCTCACTATTTAATCTATCAAAAAAATCTAAACTCATAATTTTGTTTGGTAAATTTTTTGGAGGACAAAATGAACACTTTAAATTGCATATATTTGTAAGCTCAATATGAACTTTTTTAAACTTTGCTATAACAATTCCTTTAGTTTTTGCAAAAGTATATCAAAAGTTATAAAAATCATCGCTTGAAGAGTTTGTACTATCTATTAATGTTTGCATTGGATCTTTTCTATTATTGTTGCTTTTTTGACTCTCTTGTTTTTGTACTACTTTCTCTTTTTTGTTCTCTTTTTTTTCAATATCTTCTAAACTCTTTTGTAAGTAAATATCCTCTATATCTTTAAGTTGTGAAAGTTTTTCTCGAATAAAACTAACTCCTTTATCTTTTGGAACGATATATGGAGTTACTATAATCACTAAATTGCTCTTTTTATTTAGTGTAACACTATTTCTAAAAAGTGCCCCAAGAATTGGAATATCTCCTAAAAGTGGAACTTTTTCTTCTATATTTTCATTTTTATTCTCTATTAATCCACCAATTATTACACTCTCTCCATTGTTTAAAATTGCAGTTGTATTTATCTCTTTTTTCAAAGTATCAGGATTGTCACCAGCTCCTACTTTGTTTAGTTTTACAGCCTCCAACAAAGCGCTTATTTGTAAAGCAACTTTATTATCTTTTGAAATTCTAGGTTTTACTTTCAAAGTTAATCCAACATCTTCTCTTTCATAATCTGATTTAGATGTACCTCCATCTGTTAAACTACTTGAAGTTTGCATTGATATTTTTTCACCAACATAAATAAAGCTCTCTTTATTATTTATTGCTAAAATTGAAGGTTGTGAGACAATATCCAAAGCACCTTTTTGTTTAAGCAAATTCAAACTTGCAGCCAAAGATACACCACTTTTTAAATTTTGATTTCTTATATCTATTCCCAAACTTCCTATAGCTTCATCAATTGCAAATGAACCACCATTTAACTTTGTACTTAATGCCATAATTCCACCACTTGAACTTGAAGCTGCACTTATTCCATAAGATACTCCAACCTTATCAACAAGCTCATTATTAACCTCTATAATCTTAGCTTCAATATATACTTGTAAACTCTCTTTATCAAGACTATCTATAAGCTTTTTTATACTATTTAAACTCTTTTGATTTGAAAAAACAATCAAAGAGTTTGATTCAATATTTGGAACAATTAAAGTTTTTTCATCACCATTTAAACTCCTATTTTTTAAAAATTCCTCTAAAATTTTATATATATTTTCAACTTCACTATTTTTTAGTTCATAAATCAAAATATCATCTTTTGAAGCTATTTTTGACTCTTTTCTTGAGATTTTATAAAAAGAGATAAAATCCTCTAAAACATAGTTGTTTTCATTTAAGATTGCTCTTAAAATATTTAAAAGTTCATCTTTATTTAGGGTTTTATTTGATACAAAATCAACTTTAATATCTAATTTATCAGATATTAAAATATCTTTTTTGAGTATCTTTGAACTAATTTTTATAAGTTCATTTAAGTCAATTTTTGAGAAATTTATATTTATATTATCATTTGAGAAACTAAGATTAAAAAAGAGTATTAAAAATAGAGAGTATCTTGCAAAATTTTTCATAAGTTCCCCCCAAAAAATTTAATAAGAAAAAATTATGTTAGCAAAATAAAACTACAAAGTAAAGAAAAATTATTTAAAATATATTTTTGACTTATCTTTTAACTTTTTAAAAATATCAGAAAAATTTGCTGGATATACTCTAGTTTGAGCTATTGTTGTAATAAAATTTGTATCACCTATCCATCTTGGAACTAGATGATAGTGAACATGCTGCTCAATTCCAGCACCAGCTGCACGACCTAAATTCATTCCAATATTAACACCCTCGCAAGGCATAATATCTTTCAAAAGCCTAACAGCTTCTTGCACCCTTTTTGAAACTCTTTGCCAAACAATATCTTCCAAATCCTCTATATTTGATGTGTGAAAATTTGGTACAACCATAATATGACCTGGACTATAAGGAAATTTATTCATAACTACAAAACAAAGTTCATCACTAAAAATTACTTGATATTTCTCATCACTTCTATTTTTTAAAATATGGCAAAAAACACAATCTTTAATCTTCTCTTCACTAACATATGAGTATCTCCAAGGTGCATAAAGATGTTCCATAAAAATCCTTAAATAAAATTAGGTGCATCATTTGCAAATAGAATTAAATCACCACTTTTTGTACTACTTGCTAATATATTTTGCATTTGCGATTTATCTTTTAAAATAAAAACTTTCTCTTTATTTATATTTTGACTTAAAACCTCTATATTTAAACTTCCAGTTAAGATTACAAAATCAAAAACCTCATCTATTTTTAAAGCTATTTTTTTGTTTGCTTCAATAGTTGATTCAACAAGTCCTGGAGTAATAATAACCTTTCTTCCACTGTAAGTTTTACAAAGATTAAAAGCTTCAATCATTCCTTCAAAATTTCCATTAAATGAGTCATCAATTATCACTTTACCATTTGCTTCAATTTTTTGAAGTCTATGTTCTACTTGAGGAAGAGTTTTTAAAGAATCTTTTATGCTTTTTATATCTATTTTTAAATAGTTTGCAACTAAAATCACAGCACTTAAATTTATAGCATTAAAACTTCCTAAAATTGGGGCAAAAAACTCCTCTTTTTTATCATTTATCTCAAAACTAAATCTAATTCCATCTAAACTACTATCTAAAATCTCTAAATTTTTTGGAAAAATATCAATATTTAAAGACTCTTTTGCATCTGCACTTTTATGAACAAATGCTTTCTCTAATCTTTTTGAACTTAATAACTCTTTTTTTGTATTTTGAATATTTTCTAAACTTTTAAAATACTCAATATGTTGCTCTCCAATCGTTCCAACTACACAAATTTGAGGTTCAAGAAAGTTTGCTATTGTTTTAATATCACCTTTTACTCTAGCTCCTGCTTCTGCTATATAAATTTGAGTATTTGAAGGTAAATCCATATTTACATCTAAAACAAGCCCTGCAATTGTATTTACACTTCTTGGAGTTTTGTAAGTATTAAAATGATTTTTTAAAATATGGTATAAAAAGTTTTTTATAGATGTTTTTCCATAAGATGCTGTAATTGCAACAATTTTTAAATCTTTTATGCTATTTAGTCTTCTTTTTGCAATTTTTTTATAAAAATTAAACATTAATTTTTCTGTAAGATTTGATAATAATATTGTTAAAAAAATAGCAAATAAAAAGTAGATTTTTGAAGCAAAAAAGTATCCAAAAATTAATATTATAGTTAATATTATAAAAAATCTTTGAACTCTTTTTGTGTAAACCAAACTTCTATCAAGTTTTTTTGCCCAAAAATATAGTGCGATTAAATATAAAATTAAAATTGGTGCAAAGTATATCTCTTTTAATACTATCCATAAAAGTAATGGAAGAATAAAATAAAAAAGATGCCAAACTTTTTTATGATGATTTAAAACAACCCTTTGTAACTTATAGTTATACCATTGAAGATTTAGTATTAAATACCAAGAGAGAGCAAAAATAGCTATAAAATTGATAAAAAAATTAAAATAGTTCATATTCTATTATTTCGCATATCTGTTTTGAGTGTTTTAAAAAGAAGTAGTGATCTCCACTTAATTTATAGAAAATTGAATTCTCTATAATATTTGAAATTTTTTCTCCTGATTTTATAGAAGTGGCTTTATCTTCTAATCCCCAAAATATAAGTGTTTTATTTATCTGTTTTGCAAAAATAGGAGTAAAATCCTCATCTACAACATTTTTAAATGTTTTGTACATATTTTCACTCATTTTTACTACATCTTTACTTCTAAATCTTTTTGTTATACTTTTTAACTTAACTTTATTAAAAAATTTGGCTAAAGATATCTTTAATCTAACTTTTAGTGGTTTTTTCTCTAAAACTCCAGCACTACTTAATAAAATTAAATTTTGTGGATTTAATAAAGTTGCAACTTTACCACCAAATGAGTGTCCTGCAACTGCAAAAAAATCTGAATCCAATTTTTTTAAAAACTCTTTTATTATTTGTGCATAATCTGCTGTTGTAAGTTCATATATATTCTCACTATTTCCAAATCCTGGCATATCTATATATATGTGCCTGTAAGAACTTAAAAAAGTTCCAAATGCTTTTTTCATAATCTCTTTATTTGAACCCCAACCATGAAGAAAAACTATATCTTTTTTTGCATTTGGATTTACTATCTCATAAGATATATCAAAAACTTTTCCATCAACATTTATGCTTTTTAGTGCCAAACTACTTTCCTTTTGCAACTTGAATTTTATTTACATACTCATAATTTATAGGAATAAACTTCTTTTTAGGTAAATTTGAAGCAACTTTTGTAAAAAGATCTTGAAAATCTTCAAACAAATAGTTTGCCATAGATCCTGGAATTGAGTTTATCTCATTTAAATATACTTTATCTTCAACTACAAAAAAATCACATCTTATTATTGAACCTTCAAAAAGAGTGTTGTAAATTTTTTTAAAACTCTCTTTTATCTCACTGTTTAATTTCTCACCTAAATCAACCTCTAAAGCTTTTGATGTTCTTGAAAAATCTAAATATTTTTTATCAAAATCCAAAAACTCAGCTTTTTGGGGCTCCTCAATAATTGAGAAAATAAACTCTCCATTTACTTTTGTACCAGCTAGGTTATACTCTTTTACTCCACTAATAAAAGGCTCAATTATAATTGCATCATCAAACTCAAAAGCAACATCAAGAGCATAAGCTAACTCTTCTTGATTTTTTACAATAGATACTCCAATAGAGCTACCTAGCTTTACTGGTTTTAAGATAACTGGAAACATATCAACTTTTATACTATCATTTTTTGTATAGTATTTGTAAGGTAGAGTTTTTACATCAACACTTTGTGCATATCCTTTTGTAATAAATTTATTTGAACTAACTACACAAGCTTCTGTTCTTGGAGCTATAAAAGGGATATTATAAAAATCTAAAACTGAAGATAAAACTCCATCTTCTCCATCTCCACCATGTGATAGATTTAAAACCACATCAAAATCAATATTTTGCTCTTTTTTAAATAGTCCAGATACTTTATAAAATCCACCCTTTTTTAAAAAAACTTTATCAAATTTTAAGTACTCTGCACTACTAAATAGTTTTGAATTTATTTTAGAACTTGGAATCTCATATAAATCTCTATCTTTATCTATAAATATATATATTAACTCATCTTTTAAAACATCTTTCATGGCAATTGAACTTACTATTGAAATCTCATGCTCAAAACTTATACCACCAAAAACTATTGCTATTTTCATTTTATAATTTCCCTTTTATTTTTGTAATTTTTTAAGTGCTTCTCTAACTAATTCAGAAGTTGTTGAGCTTGTACAAGTTTTTAAGATAGTTGAAATTAAATCTTTTTTAAATCCTAGTGATTCTAAAGCTAGTGAAGCTTCAAGATTAATATTTGGAATATCGCTACTACTATTTGTCTCAACAACAAATCCACTAAGCTCTACTAATATTCTACTAGCACCTTTTGGACCAATTCCTGGAACTCTTTTTAACATATTTACATCACTTGAAGATACAATTTGAGCAAAAGAACTTGGTGTAAATGTAGAGCAGATTGCAAGTGCAACTTTTGGTCCTACTCCATTTATTTTAATAACTGTATCAAAAAGTTTTTTTTCATTTGAATCTAAAAAACCATATAAATTGTGTGCATCTTCTCTTATAATCTCAGTAATCTCAAACTTAACTTCATCAGAAATAATTTTTGAACTACAATTTAAAGATACAAAAACTTCATAAATAACTCCATTTACATTTAAATGTATAACTGTTGGCTCTTTTTTCACAACTTTACCTATTAATCCTACTATCAATGCAATCCCACTTTATATTTTTTTTATATCTATTATAAATTAATCTTAATTTTATTTTTTTATAGATTTTCTCACTCTGTTTTAAAGTTTTTAAGTATATAATAATTCTACTTAAAAAATAAGGGTTAGATATGTTGGATTTTATAACAAAAAAGATTAGTAATAAAATTATGGTTGCGCTTTTTTTACTTACTTTTCTAAGTAGCAGTTTTATCGTTTATTCTACAACTACAAAGGTAACTGAAGACTCTATATCAAATGCAAAAGAGAGTTTGGAGATGTTAAATGCATCAATATTTCAAACTTTAAGAAATACAATGAATACAGGAGATCCTGATTTAATAGCAAAAGCAGAAGAAGAGGCTAGACAGATAAAAGGTGTTAAGCAGTTAGTTGTAGCAAAAAGTAAAGCTTTAATGGAACTATATCCAACAACAGTTCCCTATACAGAAGATCCAAAAGTTTTAGAGAGCTTTGAATCAAAAGAAAATCAGTTAATTCAAACAAATGATGCCGATGGTCATAATATTAGAATGATTAAACCAATGATTGCTACAGCCGAGTGTATGATGTGTCACGCAAACCAAGAGATTGGTGATGTAATTGGTGTTATGGATTTAACTTTCTCTCTTGCAGAAACGGATGAAAAAATAAGTAATTTATTAAAAGATATCTCTATAGCTTCAACAATTTTGGGGCTTATTACAATAACTTTAATTTTCTTTATTGTAAAAAGAGCTACAAGTCCAATAGAGAGCCTAAAAAATGGTTTTGAAGAGCTTCTTGCATCAAATGATACAAATATAAAACTAAATGTAAAAACGGATGATGAGATTGGAGAGGTTGCAAATTTATTTAACTCATATATGAATAAAGTAAGAGATGGATTAAAACAAGATGAGATTGTAATTGAAGAGGTTAATGATGTTATAGAGAAGACTGCAAATGGATTTTTTGTTTATAAAGTTGAAAATAGAGCTTCAAATATTCATGTAGAAGATTTAAAAAATAAATTAAATTTAATGATTGAAAGAACAAAAGAGACTTTAGACAAAATAAATGAAGCCTTAAGAAATTATGCTGAATCAAAATATGACTATATTTTAAAAGATGATGATATTTTTGGAAACCTAGGATCACTTGCAAGTGGTATCAAACTTGTAGGAAACAATACTTCAGAGCTTCTTGCTATTGTTATGAATACAGGAAATGCTCTAAAAGATAGTACACAAACACTTTCAGATACATCTTTAAGACTTAAAAGCTCATCAGCTGAACAAGCTGCTAGCTTAGAAGAGACATCTGCTGCACTTGAAGAGATAACTGCAACAATTCAAGCAAATACTCAAGCAGCTGTTCAAATGGCACAGCTAGCACAAAATTTAAGTCTATCTGCTAAAAAAGGTCAAGATTTAGCGAATCAAACATCTAAATCTATGGATGACATAAATAAAGAGGTTAGCTCTATAAATGAAGCTATTGAGGTAATTGATCAAATAGCATTCCAAACAAATATCTTAAGTCTAAACGCAGCAGTTGAAGCAGCAACTGCTGGTGAAGCTGGAAAAGGTTTTGCTGTTGTTGCTCAAGAGGTGCGAAATCTAGCAAATAGAAGTGCAGAAGCTGCAAGAGAGATTAAAGAGATTGTAGAAAAAGCGACTCAAAAAGCAAGTCAAGGTAAGAGTATTGCTAATAATATGATTGATGGATATAGCGAATTAAATAACAATATTTCAAACACTTTAACTACTATTGAAAGTGTGGCAACTGCTTCAAAAGAGCAAGAAGTTGGGATATTACAAATTAATGATGCAATTGGCTCTTTAGATAAATCTACACAAAAAAATGCACAGGTTGCTGAACAGATATCAAATATGGCAAATTCAATTGCATATATGTCAAGTTATTTAGTAACTGCAGCTTCAAGAACATCATTTCTTGAAGAGAGTTTAGAAAAGGTTTATGATGTAGATTTAGTATTTGATACAGCTTTATTAAAGGTTAATATTCTAAAAAGTAAAGATGAAGTATATTCAAAACTTGGAAATCAAAAATCGTTTCAAGTAGCTAACAGTAACTATGTTAAAGATTGGCTAAATAGTGAAGAGAACTACAATAAAATAAAAGATGAGAATATATTGGATAGTATAAATAAGTTAAATCTTAAATTCCATTCAAGCCTTCAAGATTTAGTAAATTCAAATGCTGCTAAAGATAAAAATGATATTTTAAATGCTACTGCAAACAGAGTTGAAAAAAGTACAAATGAACTATTTGAGAGTTTAGACAATATTAAAACTAGCAATAAAAGTTCAACTCCATTTGCTAAATTTATATTAAATGTTTAAAAGAGTAAGATGGTTTTAAACCATCTTACT
The DNA here is from genome assembly GCF_003544835.1 of Aliarcobacter skirrowii CCUG 10374. Lineage (NCBI taxonomy): Bacteria > Pseudomonadati > Campylobacterota > Epsilonproteobacteria > Campylobacterales > Arcobacteraceae > Aliarcobacter > Aliarcobacter skirrowii. The sequence goes on from NZ_CP032099.1 coordinate 1,415,883, forward strand.
CTTGTTGCATCTGTCTAATAAGTTCTTCTAAATCATCAGCACTCATACTATTTTCTGACACAGAAATTGTTTTTGCACTAGGTGCAATATTATATTGAGATTTATCAATATCATTTTTATCACAAACAAAATTAACAACTCTCTCTATTTTTTGTCTATGTAAATCTTGTCTTTGTAGAAGTCCATAAATATTTGAAATAAAATCCCCTAATTTTTCTCTTTTATGTCTTGGAATTTCAAGATCATCAATAACTTTTGAAATCTCTTCAGTGTTTTCAAAAATATCAATTGAATCATTTTCAGTCTCTTTTATAACCTCACAAAGTTCAGTTATTAGCTCTTCATATCTCATTTGTTACCCTTATGTTAATGTAAATTCGATACTAGCAAAAAATCACTTAAATAATTAATGTATAATTTCAGCTATAAATTCCGTTGCATATGAGCCTTTAGGAAGGTAAAAATTTAATTCCATATGATTTTTATCCTCTTTATAATTACTCTGTATATTTTCTGGAAATATAAAAGCAAATCTTCTTGCTCCATCTTCACCCATTTGCACATCAAACTCTTTTTCAATCTCTTGTGCAAGACCTTCAGACTTCTTAACTCTTTTTCCACATAAAAGTCCAGTTGGAACTCTATCTTTTTCAAAAAATTTTTGACTCTCACTCTCTAAATCATCAATTATAAATATTCTTCCAAATGGATAATGAGAGAGTAAATCTCCTGTAATAATTTTAAATGGATGAGGCTGTTTTTTTGCTCTTTTTACCTCATCAAGTGGAAGATTTAACTTTTCATAAATCTCTTTTGGTTCAAAAGTTTCTATTAGTTTTGAAATCTCTATTCTCTTTGAAAGCCAAGAGTTAAAAAGATAACTTTGATAAGCATTTATAAACATCTGTTTTAAATTTCTATTTCTCTCTTTTAATTTTCCTTCAACAATAGCTTGACCTTTTTTGTAGTTTTCACCATCAATTCCAAATCTTTGAAATCCGAAATAGTTTGGCATACCATAAGTAGCAATTTGTCCTAAAGCCTCTTCAATTTTTCTTTTTTCAACTAATCCAACTCTTTTTAGCCTAATAAAAAAGTTGTTTCCTTTTAAATGACCAATTTTTATCTTATTATTATGATAAGTTGTTTCAAGAATTTTTATATTTTCATGACTAAAATTTTTTAATGCCTCTTCATATTTTTTATGAATTGAAATATGCTGAATTGTCATTGCATTTTTATCTTTAAGTCCTGCATATCCAAACTCTCTTGTACTACACTTCAAATAGTTTGCTAAAATCTCTATAGCATCCCAAGTTGCTAAATCTTTTTTTCTAAGTTTTAAAATTAGATGTTCACCATCACCACTAAATTCATATAAAGGTACCTCATTTACAACAAAATCATCTTTCGTTTGTTTAAAAAGTACATCTATTTTTGAGTGGTTTAAATATCTTTGTAATTGCAATTTTTTTCCTTAATTTTTAAAATGGTGGTTTGAAAGATTTGTTCTAAAACTTCCTTTTACAGCTTTTGCAAAGAAGTTCAATTTTGTTTTATGCTTTTTTGCTATTTGCTCAATCTTTTTTAGATTTTTTTGACTACATGAAAAAAGTATCTCATACTCTTCACCAGAACTAGCAATATTATCATCAATTTTTCTAAAAATATCAAATCCAATATTTGAAGCAATTGAGAGTTTTTCTAAATCTAAAAACAATCCATCACTAATATCCATAGAAGCATTTATATATTTTGAAGCCTCATAAAAAAAATCAGCTTTTAGAACTGGTTTTATAAATTTAGATGATTTTTTAATTTTTTTTCCGCTTAATAAAGCCTCTAAATCTTTTTTACTATCTCCTAATTTTCCTGTATAACAGAGATAATCACCCTCTTTTACACCACTTCTATATATAGGTTTTGAAGTTTTTGAAATAATTGTAATACTAATATCTAATTTATAATTTTCAATTGTATCGCCACCAATAATTTCAAAATCAAAATCTTTGGCTGCTTTTTTAAATCCATTTGCAAGCTCTTGTAAATCTTCATTTGTATAATATTTTGGAATAGCTATGCTTATTAGTGCATATTTTGGTTTTGCATTCATAGCAATTGCATCAGATATATTTACAAGCATTGATTTATATGCTATTTGTTTTAATGTAAACCAATCTTTTTTAAAGTGTACATCTTCAAAAAAAGCATCCATGGAGTAAACATACCCATCTATAAACGCACCATCATCGCCGTTGTATTTACTATTTTGTATACTATTTATAAAAAATTGTTCTTTATTCATAAGAAGAAGTGTATCGAAATTTTGCAAAAAGAATTGATTAAATTGGGTAAGTTTAAAACAGTGTTTTCACTGTTTTAATTTTTATTAGTTTTTTATAAAAGAGCAACAGTAATCAACTAGTGAGTGAACTCTTAGTTTAAATTTTGTATTCTCTGGAACTTCAAAAGATGCAGGTCCTTCATATTTAACCCAATCAGATGCTGGTAGAAGTAACTCTAAACTTCCTCTTTGAATATCTATAATCTCTTTATTAACAGTATTTAACTCATACTCACCAGGTAGCATAATTCCTAAAGTCTTTTTTGAACCATCTTCAAATGTAATTGCTCTGCTTGTAATGTTTCCATCATATAAAATATTTGCAGCTTTAGCAATAGAAACACCTCTAAAATAATCCATCTGTTCTCCTTAATTTTTCTCAAAGAAGTATATCCAAATTTTTATGTGAGAATATTAAATATAGTTACAATTTTCTGCTATAATCCCTCAAAATTTTAAAAAGGTTACAAAATGAATAAGCAAGAAGAGCTAAAAGATTTAATAAAAAATGTTGTTTTAGAAGATGTTGATGATTATATTGATGAACTACTTGAGTTGATTGCTTCAAAAAAAGATGATGAAAATACAAAAGAAGAGTTAAACTCTATGCAAGAGATGAAAAAAGAGTTTTTGGAACTTTTAAGTGAGTTAGAAGCTGGAGAGATTGATGATGAAGAGGCGGCTGAATTAATTGAAGAGATAAATGATATGCTAAATGAGGATATTGATTAATATTATATGCAGGGCTATATTATTGATATAAAAGCTGTTAAAGATGATGATTTAATAGTTACAATTTTGTGTGAAAAAGAGCTTATAACAACTTATAGATTTTATGGAGCTAGGCACTCAAATATCAATATTGGTTACAAAATAGATTTTGAATTAGAGAAGACTAAATCCTCTATTTCAAGATTAAAAGATGTTATGCAACTTGGTTTTCCTTGGATTTTAAATAGTGAAAAAATGTATGCTTGGCAAAGATATTTAAAACTATTTTACACTCATTTAAAAGAGTTAGAAGAGCCTGATAGTTTCTATTTTAAAACACTTGAAGAGTTAGTAACTAAGATTAATAAACAAAATGTTTTAAGAGCAATTGTTGAATCATATATTTTACTTTTAGAGCATGAGGGAAGACTTCATACAAACTTTGAGTGTCTTATTTGTGAAATAGAGGTTGATTTTAACTTAGGTTTAATTAGAGGATTTATTCCTGTTCATAAAGTTTGTGTTAATAGAGCAAAAAGCTTTGAAATAAATAAGATAAAAGAGCTATTTAATTCAAAATCTTCAATAAACTTAGAAGATGAGGAAGTAGAAAAACTTTGGGAAATTATTCTACTTGGACTTTAAAATCTAATAAATATTTTCATTTTCTAATCTAGTTTTTAAAGTATTAATTGCTTCTATTAATGCTTTATCATTTAATTTATACTCTTTAGCCTTTTTAATTGCCATATTAATTGATTTTTCACTTAAAGGCTCTTTTATATTTGAAGCTGTTTTAATAACATCTAAAATCATTACTTTTTGTTTATACTCAATTGGTGACTTTTCTACATCATCAACAAACTCTATAGTGTTTATTAACTCTTGATTAAGATTCCAATGTTTAAAAATATGAGCAGTAACATATGAACTTGAAAATTCAAAAAAATCTTTCTCTATCTCTTGTAGTGATTTTAAATTTTCTAATACCTTTTTATAAAAATCACTCTCTTTATTGTTTAAAATTAGTACATCTGAAATAATATATTTACCAATATCTTGTAGTAAAGCTGGAAGCAAAAGTTTATCTTTTAACTCTGGATCAACTTTATTTAACCATAAATTTGTAAGGGCTAAAGCTATATTTGAAGCCTTCATAAAATCATCATTTGAAAGTCCATAAGGTGACAATGAAGATATTAAAAGTTTTTGACTACTTGTAGAGATTGCAACAGAAATTGTAAAGTTAATCCCAAGAAGAGTTATAGCTCGTAATGGTGTTTCAACTTTACTTCTAAATCCAAACATTGCAGAGTTTGCAATTTTTAAAAGATTTGTAACTAATAAAGCATCTTTTTTAATAATTTCATATAACTCTTGTATCTCTTTTTCTTCTTTTTTTCTATATTGTTCAATTTCAATAATAGTTCTTGGAAGAGGAGCCAAGGACTCAACTCTTCTTAATACCTCAGATAATTGCAAAATAGCCCCCTATTTTATTTTTTTAAATCAATCTTCCTTACACATTAAATCTAAAATGCATAACATCACCATCTTGAACAACATAATCCTTACCTTCAAGTCTTAGTTTTCCAGCATCTTTGCATTTAGCTTCTCCACCAAATTTAACAAAATCTTCATAAGATATAACCTCTGCTTTAATAAAACCTTTTTCAAAGTCATTGTGAATAACAGCAGCTGCTTGTGGAGCTTTTGTATTTTTTCTAATTGTCCAAGCACGAACCTCTATTTTTCCAGCTGTAAAATAGCTTTGAAGACCTAATTTATCAAAAGCTTTTTGAATAATTTGCTCTAAACCTGATTCAGCAACTCCTAAATCATCCAAAAATGCTCTTGCTTCATCATCTTCAAGACCTACAAGCTCCTCTTCAATTTTTGCACATAAAACAATAACATCCGCACCAACATTTGATGCATGCTCTTTTACCATCTCAACATAATCATTTGTTCCAACACTTAATGTATCTTCATCAACATTAGCACCATATATTACATCTTTATTTGATAAAAATCTAAGCTCTTTATCTAATGCTATAAATACTTCATTATCTCTATTTTCAAATGTTTTAACAGGTTGAAGTTCACCAATATGAGCATATAACTCTTCAGCAATTACAAGTTGAGCTGCTGCTTCTTTACTACCTTTTGACTGTTTTTTAAGTCTTTCAATTTTTTTCTCTAATTGAGAAATATCTGCATAGATAAGCTCTGTTTCAATTATCTCTATATCTCTTAAAGGGTTTACATCACCCTCCACATGAACAATATTTCCATCTTCAAAACATCTAACCATATGCAAAATAACTTCAACTTCTCTTATATTTGATAAAAATTGATTTCCTAGCCCCTCACCTTTACTAGCACCTCTTACAAGTCCAGCAATATCAACAAAATCAATAGTTGAGTGTTGAATTTTATCTGGATTTACTATCTTTGCTAGCTCATCAAGTCTTTTATCAGGAACTGGAACTATTGCTTTATTTGGCTCTATTGTACAAAATGGATAGTTTTCCGCTTGTGCATTTTGTGCTTTTGTTAAAGCATTAAAAGTTGTACTTTTCCCCACATTTGGAAGTCCTACTATTCCTACTCCTAATCCCATTTTAATCCTTTGTTTTTTTATGAGCATTATTATAGACAAAAATTACAAAATAATAGATAAATAGATATTTACAAAATTTAGGTTATTTTTAACAATTTACTTAATTTTTATTTTATACATTAAGTAGTAGACTTAAAAGTTTTATTTAAAAAAAAGGAATCGCTATGAATAAACTACTCTGGGGTGTAGTTGCGGTAGTTGGAGCTGTATGCTTTGGTTATTTAGCACTACAAAATGGTGAAACTGTTTCAGCTATGTACTTAGTTGTTGCAGCTGTTTGTATCTATATGATTGCATATAGATTTTATGGAAGGTTTGTTGCTTACAAAGTTTTAGAACTTGATAAAAATAGAGCAACTCCTGCTATGATTAATGATGATGGAAGAGATTATGTTCCAACAAATAGATCTGTTTTATTTGGTCATCATTTTGCAGCAATTGCAGGAGCTGGTCCACTTGTTGGTCCAATTTTAGCTGCTCAAATGGGATATCTGCCTTCAATGTTATGGATACTTGTAGGTGGAGTTTTTGCAGGTGCAGTTCACGATTTCGTGGTTTTATTTATATCTTCAAGAAGAAATGGTAAATCACTGGGTGAAATTATAAAAGATGAATTAGGAACTTTTGTTGGTGGTGTTACTATGATTGCTATATTTGGTATTATGCTAATTATTATTGCAATTTTATCAATGGTTGTTGTAAAAGCACTTGCAGAATCTCCTTGGGGACTGTTTACTATTGCTATGACTATTCCAATCGCAATTTTTATGGGTATTTATATGAGATATTTAAGACCTGGAAAAGTTGGAGAGGCTTCAGTTATTGGATTTGTACTTTTAATTTTGGCTATTCATTATGGAAGTGTTATTTCAGCAGATCCTGTTTGGGCTGCTAGATTTACATTTGATGCTTCAACTTTAGCAATTATCATGATGGCTTATGGTTTTATAGCTGCTGTTTTACCTGTATGGTTTTTATTAGCGCCTAGAGATTATCTATCAACTTTTTTGAAAATTGGTGTAATTTTACTTATGGCAATTGCAATTGTTATTGTTGCTCCAGATATTCAAATGCCAAAGGTAAACTCTCAATACCTTGATGGAACTGGTCCAGTTTTTGCAGGTGCTATTTTTCCATTTTTATTTATTACTATTGCTTGTGGTGCTATTAGTGGTTTCCATGCTCTAATTTCAAGTGGAACAAGTCCTAAAATGCTTGAAAATGAGACTCATGCACTTCCTGTTGGATATGGTTCAATGTTAATGGAGAGTGCTGTTGCTATTATGGCTCTAATTTGTGCAACAATTTTGCATCCAGGATTATATTTTGCTATTAACTCACCAGCTGCATTTATAGGAACAGATATTATTCAAGTTGCGCAAACAATCTCAAGCTGGGGATTTAGTGTAACTCCTGAAGAGATAATTTCTTTAACAAAAAATATTGGTGAAGAGACAATTTTATCAAGAACAGGTGGGGCTCCAACATTTGCAATTGGGGTTGCTTTAGTTCTTCATGAACTATTTGGTGGAATTGATATGATGGCATTTTGGTATCACTTTGCAATTTTATTTGAAGCTCTGTTTATTTTAACTGCTGTTGATGCAGGTACTAGAGCTTGTAGATTTATGGTTCAAGATATTTTAGGAAATGTTTACAAACCTTTAGGAAATACAAATAACTATGCTGCTGGTATTTTAGCAACTTTTTTAAGTGTTGCTGGATGGGGATATTTCTTATACCAAGGAACAATTGATCCAAGAGGTGGAATTTATTCATTATGGCCACTATTTGGTGTAAGTAACCAAATGTTAGCTGGTATTGCACTTTTACTTGCTACTGCTGTTTTATACAAAATGGGGAAAGCAAAATATACTTGGGTTACTGTAATTCCAGCAATTTTTGTTCTAACTGCAACAATGTATGGTGGAATTCAAAAAGTATTACCATATAAAGAGGGAGATAGAGTTCATAATGCAGTAAGTCATGTTGCAACTGCTCAAATTCACTCACAAAAAATTGTTGATTTAGAAGCAAAACTTTTAACTACAACTGATGTAGCTGAAATTGAAAAAATCCAAAATAGTATCTCTATTTCAACTCAAGTTAAGTTTTCAAATATTATAAATGCAATTTTATGTATATTCTTTATGTTTGCAACTACTTTAGTAATAATTGCAACTTTGGGAATCTGTTTTGGAAAAATTAAAATACCTTTAAAAGAGTCTCCTTATGTAAGACTTGATTCTCTTCAAAAGGCTTAAAAGTGTTTAAACATATTAAAACACTTTATGAAAAATCTGAAAAGTTTTTTCATCCCCTTGTGGGACTATCAAGTTATGAAAAATATCTTGAGCATATGAAAAGAAACCATCCAAATGATAAAGTTTTATCAAGAGGTGAATTTTTTAATGAAGCACTAGATAGAAGATATAACAGTGGTGGTTTTAAAAAGTGTTGTTAAAAAATCAAGAGTAGAGGCTCTACTAAACATACAAAAAAGGTCAAGATTTTTCTTGACCTTTTTTATTATCTAATTTATAGAACTATTTTCTTTTAAAGCTTTGGCTCTTTTTTTCTTTAATCTGTCATAATAAAGCATATATCCTGTTATTACAAATAGTGCCATTAATGAAGATGCTAAAAACATCAAAAGTTGTCCAATCCAACCAAAATACTCTCCACTATGAAGAGGTAACATACTACTCATAAGTTGTTCATTTAATTTTTTATCTTCAAATTTAGAATCTTTTACAACAGCTAATTTTGAAATATCTATTTGCATAGAGTTTGATTCTCTAAAGTGAGTTGCATCTGCATATAAATATGTTATTGTGTATAAGCCATCTTTATTTGGTGTTAATGATAATCTTGCATTTTTATAATCTTTTGAAACATTTTGATTAAATATATCAACTACTTTTTGATGATTATCAAAACTAATAGCTTTTATATCCTCTTTTTTATCTATTTTTGTTTGTTGAGAAGATGCTGCTCTTTTTGGTTGTTCAACTTGCATCACCGTAAACATAGCACTTCTATACCAATCATACGACCAGTAAAGTCCTGTTAGACATAAAAGTAAGAAAAATGGAATAACCCACATACCAACAGCACTATGCATAGTTGATACAAAAGCTCTTTTTTTGTGTTTAAAACTAAATGTAAAGCTATTTAAAAAGTTTCTTTTAACTCTTGGCCAATATACAACTAATCCACCTATAGTTAAAATTAAACAAACAATAGTTGTAATAGCAACTATATTTTTACCAATAGTTCTAGCCTCTCCTTCAAAAGCTAACCATCGATGAAATGATCTCATAAAAGAGAAAAATTCTCTTCCTTTAATATCTGGCAAAACCTCAGCTGTATAAGGATTTATAAATATATTTTTACCTTTTCTATTATTTGGATCTGCTAGGCTTAAGACTACACTTTCACTTTTATCACTTGAAAAAGAGATGCTATTTATCTTTGCATCTTTATTTAAATATTGATACTTTTCTAAAATCTCTTGAGTTGTTAAGATTTGTTTATCTGCTGGAATTTTTACACTATATGTATCTTTATTTATAAATCTTAATATCTCTTTTTCATAAGATAAAATTGCTCCTGAAATACCTACAATAAACAAAGTAAGTCCAAAAACTAACCCCAACAACCAGTGAAGTTGAAACCAAAATGACTTATGCATAATATATGCTCCTTTTTATAAATTAAATTTGAATACTACTAAATCAACTTTAATACTACTTTAACAAATCAATAATTAGTATTATTTTTCATTATCATTCAATTTAAATACTTGATTAATTGCAGGAAATAAGGCTTCAATATGTGAAGCATTTGAGATATGCAAAATAGATATTTCTAATATAATGAAACCTATTTTTGATAAGAATAGTATATTTATTAGTTTTGAAATTAAAAATTGATAATGCAGGTGGTATAGAAAATAAAAATATAAACCATATTTTTGAGCCTTACTTTACAACAAAAGAAAAAGGGAGTGGTATAGGTCTTTATATGTCAAAAATGATAATTGAAAATCATTTCAAAGGAACAATAGAGGCAAAAAACATGCCATCAGGGGCTTGTTTTTCTATTCTGATATAAAATTTAGTTATAAATTTGAAAAATGTTTAAATATTATTTTTAATAAACATCAAAAGTTTTTGACTCTAAACCACTCTCTCTTAACTTTTTACAAATTGGTAAATCTTTAACTAAATCTACATCTAGCTCAATTTTTAAACCATTTATACTATTTTTTATCTCTAAACTAACACAAGAGTTTTTATCACTCATTCTTAGTTTTTCAATATCCCAATTTGTAGAACCTATATTTAAAACATCATTTATATCTTCAATTTTTTGATTCAACAAATAGTAGCTTTGAATAGAGTTTATTGCTGTAGAGATATCTCTTTTTAATGTTGATACCAAAGCACTATCTTTTGTATCCATAAGTTTTGGAGCAGCAAATGAGACTATTATTCCCAAAATTACAATCACAAATATAATCTCGATCAAAGAAAAAGCTTTTTTCATTTTATGCTCCTTGTGTAAATTTAAAAAATATCTGGAAAATCTACCTTTGTCTCTTTTGATGTATCAACAATTGATTCAAAAACAACTTCAACCGGTGCTGCACCAAAGTTTTCATTCTCTTTATCCATAAACTTAGTCAAAGATTTATGAAAATCCAGTTTAACTGTAGCAATTGGTCCATTTCTTTGTTTTCCAATTATTATTTCAGCCTCTTCAATAGGTCTGTCTATAAATTTAGATTTATAATCCTCACCCCTATCTTTTGCCTCTTTCTCTTTTCTGGCCTCATCTCTTTGCTTATAAACATCATCTCTGTAAACAAACATTATAATATCAGCATCCTGCTCAATTGCTCCTGATTCTCTTAAATCACTTAACATTGGTCTTTTATCAGGTCTATTTTCTAATCCCCTATTTAATTGAGAGAGTGCAACAATCGGAATTTTAAGCTCACGCGCAAGCATTTTAAGACCTCTTGAAATATCAGAAACCTCTTGATGTCTATCTTTATTTCCAAGACCTTGCATAAGTTGAAGATAATCGATAATTACAAGGCTAATATTATTCTCTTGATTTTGAGCAAGTTTTCGCACTCTTGCACGAAGTTGATTAATATTTATACTTCCACCATCATCAACAAATAGTTTTTTACTATTTAAATCATCAAAAGCAGCACTTAAAATAGACCACTCTTTATCATCCATATCACCTTTTCTAAGATTTTGTAAAGGAATTGATGTCTTTGCAGCAAGCATTCTTAGCATCAGCTGTTCAGCTGGCATCTCAAGTGAGAAAAATATTACACCTTTTCCTCTTTCAACATTTTTTAAAGCCATATTTAAAACAAGTGCAGTTTTTCCCATGGCTGGACGTGCAGCAATAATTACTAAATCACCCTCATTTAATCCTGTTGTTCTTTTATCAAGTGAATCAAAACCTGTTGTTTGACCAATTAGATATTTATTACCAAGTAGTTTCATCTTTTTAATATAATCTAAAGTATCACTTGTAACAGTTTGCATATCTTTTAATTCACTAGTAGCACTATTTGTAGATATTTTATAAAGCTCTCCCTGAATGGTATCTAAAGCTTCATTTGCACTAACCTCATCTTCAATTGCAACTTTTTTTATTGTTGTTGCAAGTGTTGCTAACTCTCTTTTTACAGCACTATCTTTTATCTCTCTTACATAAGCAGCTGTATTTGTAATAGGATTTGCACTTAAAATTTCAAGTAAAACTTGATCATCTGCACTTTTCTTATCAACTCTATTTCTTACAAAATCCTCATCAATTGGCATATCTTCTTCATGAAGTTTTACCATTGCTTCAAAAATAGCCCTATGAGCTGGAAGATAAAAATCTTTAGGTTTTAAAACTCCTAAAACATCCTCTAGCTCTTCAGGGTTAAAGAAGATTGAACTTAAAACAGCTCTTTCAATGTTTATGCTATAAATACTATCCATTATGCTTTTCTTTTCGCTTCAAATTCAACTTCTTCAACAAACTTGTCTATTAAAGCATCACCACTTAATTTTGCAATAATCTCACCTTTTTTCATAACAAGCCCACTTCCTTTTCCAAAAGCAATTGCAACATCAGCACTTTTTGCCTCTCCAATAGCATTTACAACACAACCCATAACTGAAACATCAAGAGGAGTTTTAATATGAGCTGTTCTTCTCTCAACCTCTGCAACAGCACTTACTAAATCAGCTTCAATTCTTCCACAAGTTGGACATGAAATAATATTTAAACCCTCTTTTAAAACTCCAGCATCTTTTAAAATAGCTCGACCTACTTTAATTTCCTCTTCAAGCTCTCCTGTCATAGAGACTCTTAACGTATCTCCAATACCATCTAAAATAAGACTTCCAAGAGCAATTGATGATTTTATTGTAGAGTGAAAAGCAGTTCCAGCTTCAGTTACCCCTAAATGAAATGGATAGTTATTCATAGGTCTTAACATTCTATAAGCTTCAACTGTTCTTTGAACATCAGAGGCTTTTAGTGATATTTTAATATCTGTAAAACCTAAATCTTCAAGATATTTGATATTATAATCAGCACTTGCAACCATACCTTTTGGTGTTTGACCATATTTGTTCTCAAACTCTTTTTCTAAACTTCCACAGTTTACTCCAACTCTAATTGGGATATTTCGTTCATTACAAGCCTTTACAACCTCTTGAACTCTTTTTTTATCTCCAATATTTCCTGGATTTATTCTAATACAATCAACAACTTCTGCAGCTATAAGTGCTAGTTTATAGTGAAAATGAATATCTGCAACAATTGGTATTTGTACCTGCTTTTTTATCTCTTTTAAAGCTTGTGCATCTTCAATATGAGGAACAGCGACTCTTACAATATCAGCTCCTGCAAAATGAAGTCTAGTTATCTGCTCAACAGTAGCTTTAATATCTGATGTTTTACTAAATGTCATAGATTGAACACTTATTGGTGCATCACCACCAATTAGGACATTTCCTACTTTTATCTGTTTTGTTGGGTATCTTTTAATCATAAGTGTGATTTTATCTAAAATAAATTAAATAGAAGTGAAGTTTAATTTATAAATAAGAGATTATTTTATATGCTTAGCCTTTATTAAAAAATTATCATAAGAGCAAAAATTGGAAAGAAAAAAAAGTATTTATCTAATAGGTTTAGGTTTTATCGTATCTGTAATTTTAGCAGTAGTTTTAACAAATATATATATAAATAGTAAACAATCAAAGCTATTAAAATCTATTTATGATAGTACAAATAAAAATATATTTGAAAAAACTCAAAATTTAATAAATGATAAGCAAAATACATCTTTGGCAATTGCAATTGCTTTATCAAAAGATGAAAATCTTTATAATCACCTGAAAAATAGAACTTTTAAAGATTTAAATTATGAAAAAATTGCAAAATTAATAGAGACTCATTCAAAATATAAAAATATTTGGATTCAAATTTTTGATAAAAATTTAAATAGCATTTATAGATCATGGACAAATATAAGAGGGAATCTTAAATTTAGACCTGATTTAAAAAAATTATCCTCACTTCAAAATATATCAACTTCAATTAGTGCTGGGCTTTTTAATGTTGGAATAAAAGCAAGAACCCCAATATTTGATGAAGATGGAAAATTTCAAGGAGCTTTAGAAGTTGTTACACATTTTGATTCAATAACAGAAGATTTAAATAAAAATAGCATATCTCCTGTTGTAATAGCAGACAAAAGTATTAGAAAAAACCTTACAAATCCTTTATTATCAAAGCTTTTTATAGATGACTATTATATTGCAAATGCAAATGTTGATATAGATTTATACAACTACATAAAAAATAATGGAATTGAAAAATATATAAATATAGATTCTTATATTGTTGAAAATGGTTACTTAATATCTAAATATCCACTCTTTAATGAAAATGGAGAGAATCTAGCTTATATATTAAATTTTATTAAACTAAATAGCATAAATTTAGAGAGCTTAAACCATATAAAAATTCAAAGTGTTTTAGCTTCATTTATAGCTTTAACAATACTTTTTGCCCTGTTTTTAGCATACTATATAAAAAATGTAAGATATGAAGATAGAAAAAATAGAATCATTTTAGATTCTCAACCAAATATTATAATTATTACAGATGGTGAAAAAATTGTAACTGCAAATCAACAACTTTTTAACTTCTTTCCAAGTGTGAAAAATATAGATGAGTTTAGAAATAAATATGTTTGTATATGTTATACATTTGAAGATATGAAAAATGATGAGTATCTAAAAAATAGATTTTATGATGGTAAAAATTGGGCTGAATATCTATTTACAAACAACAATAAATCATTTAAAGTTGCAATTAAAAACTCAAATAATGAACTAAGATACTTTAGTGTTAAAGCATCTACACAAAAAATTGATTCAACTTTCTTAATTACATTTATAGATATTACAAATGAGATTTTACAAATTGAAAAAGAGAAAAATGAACAAAAATTAATATTTCAACAATCAAAAATAAATGCAGTTGAGAGAACTTTGAATAATATTGCACACCACTGGAGACAGCCTTTGAGTGTTATTAGTACAATTTCAAGTGGAATGAGACTAAAAGAGGAGTTAAATCAACTAGAAAAAAATGAGATTTTAGAATCTTGCGATAAAATAATGCTAAATACAAAAAAATTATCAAAAACCATAGAAGACTTCTCTACTTTTTTTGATAAAGATGCTAAAAATAGCTCTTCAATAGTTGAAATTATAAATAGTGTAATATCTTTTTTTGAAACAATTTTTGAAGAAAATGGTATTGAATGTAAGTTTACACATAATAATGATTTAATGATAGAGTGCAATAAAAATGATTTTACAGACTCTATTTTAAATATTATTGATAACTCAATTTATGCTTTAAACAGTGAAAAAAACTTAGAAAAAAAAGTTATTTTAATAGATTTTTCAAATAAAGAGCTAACAATTCAAGATAGTGCAAATGGTATAGATGAAGATATCTTACCAAAGGTTTTTGAACCATATTTCACAACAAAACATAACTCTTATGGAATTGGTCTTGGTCTATATACTGTTCATGAATTTTTTGTAAAAACACTAAATTTGACAATACAACTAGAGAATAAAAAATTTATTTATGATGGTAAAAACCTCAAAGGCTTGAACATTGTAATAAATTTTAATTAAACTTTAATTTTATCTTTTTTAGATAAAATTCACGAATTATTCAAAAAGGAACTTTTATGCAAGATATTGCAATGTTTGATATAGTAATTATTTTAATTACTCTTTTTTTAGGGTTAAAGGGCTTATTTAAAGGTTTTATAAAAGAGGTTTTTGGTCTTTTAGGTATTGTTGGTGCTATATTTATAGCTTCTAGAATATCTTTAGAAGTTGGAAATGTTGTAGCTTCTGTTTTAAATATAGAGAATGAATCTACAATAAAACTTTTAGGTTTTATAATATCTGTTATTGCTATTTGGTTTGTTATTTATAGTTTAGGTATTATTGTTAGCAAGATTTTTAGTGCAAGTGGACTTGGAATATTTGATAGAGTTTTAGGATTTATTTTTGGTGCTGCAAAAGTATTTTTAATTTTCTCAATTATAGCTTATGCTATAAACTCAATTGATTCATTTAAAAAATCAATAGATGAAAATTTCTCAAACTCTATAGTTATGCCACATTTAATAAGTGTTGGTTCATACATTATGAAGCTTGATACAAACTCTATTAAAGAGCAACTAAATGAAGGTACAAAAGAGATTCAAGAAGATGTTTCAGCTGTGATTGAAGGTGCAAAAGATGAGGCAGTTCAAATGGAGCAACAAGCAAGTGATTTTGTAAAAGAGAAAGCAGCCCAAGAGTTTGAAAAAGAGTTAAATAGACAAAAACAGCAGTTTGAAGATGAATTAAAAAGTCAAAAAGATAGATTTGATAGTGTTAATAATCAAAATAAAGAGGATTAAAAAAGGATTAAAAATTGTTTGAAAATAGATTTATACAACAAAGAATAGAGAAAGCTGAAAATTTAAGAAATTTAGGAATAAACCCTTACCCAAATGATAGTAAAAGAGATTGTACAATTGCAAAATATTTAAATGTAAATAGTGATGTATTTAAACTAGAGTCAAAAAGAGATGAGAATAGAAACTATACAATATCAGGAAGAATAAAACTTTTTAGACTTATGGGAAAAGCTAGTTTTTTAAAAATTGAAGATGAAAGTGGAGTTTTACAAGTTTATGTAGCAAGAGATAATTTAGAAGAGAACTTTTATAATGATATTTTCAAAAAATTTGTAGAAGTTGGAGACATTGTTGAAGTTAGTGGTTATCCATTTGTAACAGGTCATGGAGAGTTATCACTTCTTGTTACAAACTTAAAAATTCTTACAAAAGCTATATCTCCTCTTCCAGAAAAATATCATGGAATTCAAGATAAAGAGCTAAGATATAGACAAAGATATTTAGATTTAATTATGAATAGTGAAGTGAGAAAAATTTTTCATATTAGAAGTAAAGTAATATCATTAACTAGAAGATTTTTTGAAGCAAAAGGTTTTCTAGAAGTTGAAACTCCTATGATGCATCCAATTGCAGGTGGAGCAAATGCAAAACCATTTGTTACACATCACAATGCTTTAGGAATTGATAGATTTTTAAGAATTGCCCCAGAACTTTATTTAAAAAGATTAATTGTTGGTGGATTTGAAGCTGTATTTGAGATAAATAGAAACTTTAGAAATGAAGGAATGGATGCAACACATAATCCTGAATTTACTTCAATAGAGTTTTATTGGGCATATAAAACTTATGAAGATTTAATTGAACTTACAATTGAGTATTTTGAATATCTATTTGAAAATTTAGATCTTCCAAAAATTCTTCCTTATGGTGATTTCAAAATAGATTTTAATAAATTTACACAAATTCCACTAATTCAATCTTTATATGAAATTGGTGGAGTTCCACAAGATATAGTTGAAGATAAAGAGAAAATTTTAGAGTTTTTAAGAGCAAATAAACTTGAAGCAAATTCAAAATTAAATCTTGGACAACTTCAAGGTGAACTATTTGATGAGTTTGTTGAAGCAAAACTTATTAATCCAACATTTATTACAGAGTATCCAGTTGATATCTCTCCACTTGCAAGAAGAAATGATGCAAAACCTCACTTAACAGAGAGATTTGAGTTGTTTATAGCTGGAAAAGAGATTGCAAATGCATTTAGTGAGTTAAATGATCCACTTGACCAACTTCAAAGATTTGAAGCTCAAATGGCTGCAAAAGATAGTGGAGATGATGAAGCTCATGAGATGGATGAGGATTTTGTAAATGCTCTATCTTATGGTATGGCCCCAACTGCTGGTCAAGGTATTGGAATTGATAGACTTGTAATGATGCTTACAAATCAACACTCTATTAGAGATGTTTTACTTTTTCCAGCAATGAAACCTGTAAAACAAGAGATTGATTTACATAGTGAAGATGAAGAGAAATAAAAATTGGAGAAAAATATGAACTACATAACAAACGATAATTTAGAAGTAGCAGATATTGAAGTATTTGAGATAGTTGAAGCAGAACTAAAAAGACAAACAAACCATCTTGAGATGATTGCAAGTGAGAACTTTACATCTCCAGCAGTTATGCAAGCAATGGGAAGTGTATTTACAAATAAATATGCTGAAGGTTATCCATATAAAAGATATTATGGTGGATGTGAACAAGCTGATAAAGTAGAACAACTTGCAATTGATAGAGCTTGTAAAATCTTTGGATGTAAATATGCAAATGTTCAACCACATAGTGGATCTCAAGCAAATGGTGCTGTATATGCAGCACTACTTAAAGCTGGTGATAAAATCTTAGGTATGGATCTATCTCATGGTGGACACTTAACTCATGGAAGTAAACCAAGCTTTTCAGGGCAAAACTACTCTGCATTTTACTATGGTGTTGAACTTGATGGAAGAATAAATTATGATAAAGTAGAAGAGATTGCAAAAATTGTTCAACCAAAAATCATTGTTTGTGGTGCAAGTGCATATGCAAGAGAGATTGACTTTAAAAGATTTAAAGAGATAGCTGATTCAGTTGGAGCTATTTTATTTGCAGATATTGCTCATATTGCAGGACTTGTTGCTGCTGGTGAACATATGAGTCCATTTCCTTATGCTCATGTTGTAACAACAACTACTCATAAGACTTTAAGAGGTCCAAGAGGTGGTATGATTATGACAAATGATGAAGAGATTGCTAAAAAAATAAATAGTGCAATTTTCCCAGGACTTCAAGGAGGACCTTTAGTTCATGTAATTGCTGCTAAAGCTGTTGCATTTAAAGAGATCTTAGATCCTAAATGGAAAGATTACGCAAAACAAGTAAAAGCAAATGCAAAAGTATTAGGTGAAGTTCTAGTAAGTAGAGGTTATGATATTGTAAGTGGTGGAACAGATAATCACTTAGTTTTAGTATCTTTCTTAAATAAACCATTTAGTGGAAAAGATGCAGATGCAGCACTTGGAGATGCAGGAATTACTGTAAATAAAAACACAGTTCCAGGAGAGACAAGAAGCCCATTTGTAACTTCAGGTATTAGAATAGGAAGCCCTGCTTTAACAGCAAGAGGAATGAAAGAGAAAGAGTTTGAATATATTGCAAATAAAATTTGTGATGTATTAGATAATATTGAAGATAAAGAGTTACATAAAAAAATAAACAAAGAGCTTGAAGAGTTAGCTAGTAAGTTTGTGATTTACAGTAGTTCGACGTATTAAATAAAAATTTTAAAAAAAGGATAGGCTATGCAAATAAGTGGTGATGATTTTTTAAAAAAAGTTCAGTTGAAACAAGAGGGCGAAGAGTTAAAAAGAAAATTAAATGAACTAAATCAAGCAGAATCAAATATGCAAAATTTAAATCTATCAAACAGTCTAAATAGTGCTTATAACAGTGACAATAGTTATGAAGAGATTCAAAGACTTCAAAATAATATTGAATTAGAAAATAGTAATGATGAGTTTGATAGCCTAATCTTAGAAAAGAGATCTAATAGAAGCGATAACAAGAAGAAATATCTTATGCTTGGAGCTATTTTATTAGTTCTATTTTTACTAACAGTTGTTATTGTTGGACTTCTTTCAAATAAAGATAAAAAAGGTGATCCTTTTATGCCGCAAGATTCATCAAGTAGTGATACAAATATTTCAAAAGAGAGTAGCATTGAAGAGAGTTATCAAAAAATTCTTGATGATACAAATAGAAAAAGTGCAGAACAATCACTAGAAGATTTAAAAGAAAATGATAGTTTAGATAACTTAAGCTCTATTAAAGAGATTGTAGAAGAGCCTAAAGAGACTACTATTACAAATGAAGATTTAGATAAAACGATTCAAAAAATTGAAGAGAAAAAAAGTGTTGCTCCTGTTGTAAAAGTTGAAGAGAAAAAAGCACCTTCTACACAAAACGAACCTAAAAAATCTATTAGAGAGTTAGTTGAAGGTAAAAGCACTCAAAATAGTGCCAAAAAAGCAGTTGAGACTACAACATCTACTTCTAAAGGTTTTTATGTTCAAATTGGTGCATTTAAAAACAGACCAGATAGTGCATACTTACAAAAAATAAAACAAAATGGTTTTGAATACAAAATTATAGAAGAGAGTAATTTAAATAAACTTTTAATTGGACCTTATAGTAGTAGAGCAAACGCAAATACTCAAATGCCAAATATAAAAACTAAGCTAAATATTCAATCAGCTTTTATTAAAGAAGTGAAATGATTTTTTATAACAAAACTCTATTTTTGGATCAATTTACACCTGTATCAATTTATGAAAAAGTAAAAGCTCTTTATCCAAAAGAGCTCTCTTTTTTATTTGAAAGTACAATTAGTAGCGGAAATGATGGAAATTTCTCATATATAATAATTGGTGCAAGAGAGAGAATTTGGTACAAAAATAGTGAATGTTTTTTTCAAAATGAGAGTGGAGATATCAAAAAAGTTGATAATAATCCACTACTATTTTTAAAAAAATATTATAAAAAATTTGATAAAGAGATTTATAAAAATATAGCAAAAGAGCTTGGAATTGGTCTAATTGATGGTTTTATTGGAAATATTGGTTATGATATAAGCAAAGAGTTTGAACCAAAATTAAAAAGTAATATGCAAAATTTAAAAGATCAGCTAGATATTGCAGATTTTGATTTAATTAGACCAAAAATAATTCTTGCTTACTCTCATAAAACTTCAAAATTGACTATTTTAACTTCAGTTGATAAGCTTAAAAATGAGCTTGAAGCTATAGAAAAAGAGCTTCTAAAACCATATAGCTATACACCCTTGAAAAAAGCTACTATTTTAGATGAAGGAAAATTCAACTACTCAAAAGAAGAGTTTTTTTCAATGGTAGAAGATGCAAAAGAGATGATTAAAAGTGGAGATATATTTCAAATTTTAATTTCAAATAGATTTATTCAAAGTGCTGTTGTAGATCATTTAAGTTTTTATAGAGCATTAAGAAGCAAAAATCCAAGTCCATATCTTTTTTTACTTCAATTTGAAGATTTTAGTATTGCTGGAAGTAGCCCTGAAGTTATGATTAGATTAGTAGATAATCATATGCTTCTTCGACCAATTGCAGGTACAAGAAAAAGAGGGGCAACTTTACAAAAAGATTTAGAGATGGAAAATGAGCTTTTAAATGATTTAAAAGAGAGATCTGAGCATTTAATGCTTGTTGATTTAGGAAGAAATGATGTTGGAAGAGTAGCTCGTGCTGGAAGTGTTAAAGTAACTGAACTTATGAGAATTGAGAGATACTCTCATGTTATGCACATGGTTAGTGATGTAGAGGCTGTTTTAGATGAGAAATATGATATGTTTGATCTATTTATGGCAACATTTACAGCAGGAACTATGACAGGAGCTCCAAAAATAAGAGCTATGGAGTTAATAGCAAACTTTGAAAAAATAAAAAGAAGTTTTTATTCAGGAAGCGTAGCCTATTTTGGATTTGATGGGAATATGGATAGTGCAATAACTATACGAACTTCTCTTTTAACTAAAGATAAGATAATTTTTCAATCAGGAGCTGGAATAGTTGCTGATTCTAAAAATGAAGATGAGTATTTAGAGGTGCACAATAAATTAGCTGCAAATATTGCAACACTAAAAGATTTATCATAAACAGTAAAGGAAATAAAATGCTACTTGGAGTAAATATAGATCATATAGCAACGCTTAGAGAGGCTAGAAAAATAAATGATCCAAACCCTTTAGATGCTTTAAGTATTTGTAAACTTGCAGGTGCAGATCAAATTACAATCCATTTAAGAGAGGATAGACGACATATCCATGATTTAGATGCTAAAGCTATAATTGAGCAATCAGCACTACCTATAAATCTTGAGTGCTCTATAAATGAAAATATTATTGATATTGTTTGTAAATTAAAACCAAATAGAGTAACTTTGGTACCTGAGAATAGAGATGAAGTTACAACAGAAGGTGGTCTTGATTTAGATAAAAACTTTGATAAAATAAACAATACTATTGAAAAACTACAAGAAAATGATATTGAAGTTTCACTTTTTGTTGATCCAAATAGTAAATCAATTGAGTTATCAAATATGTTAGGTGCAACTTGGGTAGAGCTTCACACAGGAAGTTTTGCAAATATATATGCAATGCTTCATACAAATTTAAGAAGAACTCAACACTCTATTAAATATCTTGAACTGACAAATGAAGAGCTTAAAGAACTTTTACAAAATAGCCTACTTGACTTAAAACAAGCTGCCAATTTTGCATCAAATTTAGATTTAAAAGTTGCTGCTGGACACGGTTTAAACTATCAAAATGTTAAACATATTTGTGAAATAAAAGAGATTATTGAGTTAAATATTGGACAAAGTATAATCGCTAGATCTGTTTTTACAGGTTTAAAAAATGCAATTGAAGATATGAAAATTTTAATCAATGAGTAAACAACTAAAAAAAATAGCTATTAGTATTGGTGATCTAAATGGTATTGGAATAGAGATTGCTCTAAAAGAGCATGAAACTATAAAAAAAATTTGTGATCCAATTTATTGTATAAATAAAAATATGCTAAATCAAGCTTCAAAACTTTTAAAAGTTGATATTCCAGAAGATTTCAAGCTTTTTGAAACAAAAGGTGATTTTGTTATAAAACCTAGTGAGGTTTCAAAAAAAGCTGGAAAATACTCTTTTGACTCATTTATGGATGCAATTAAACTAGCACATAAAAAAGAGGTTGATGCAATTTGTACTCTTCCAATCAATAAAGAGTCTTGGAGTAAAGCTAGCATAAAATACAAAGGTCACACAGAGGTTTTAA
Organism: Aliarcobacter skirrowii CCUG 10374; assembly: GCF_003544835.1. Taxonomy (NCBI): domain Bacteria; kingdom Pseudomonadati; phylum Campylobacterota; class Epsilonproteobacteria; order Campylobacterales; family Arcobacteraceae; genus Aliarcobacter; species Aliarcobacter skirrowii. Next base: position 1,437,989 of record NZ_CP032099.1, read on the forward strand.
GAGATTTTTTTAATAAACATGCAATTATGATGTTGGGCTGTCCTAAAATGTATGTTGCACTTTTTACAGAACATATTGCACTAAAAAAAGTTCCTAAAAAGATTATTGAAAAAGATTTAGTAAAATTTTTTATTGATTTTTATAAAAATGTAAAAGCTAAAAATATTGCGGTATTAGGATTAAATCCACATGCAAGTGATAATGGTGTTTTAGGAGATGAAGAGGTAGTTATTTTTAAAGCTATTAAAAAAGCCAATAAAGAGTTAAAAGAGGATATTTTTAAAGGTCCACTAGTACCTGATACTGCTTTTTCACCAAATTCAAGAAAAAATTTTAAATATTTTATAGCTATGTATCATGATCAAGGTTTAGCACCACTAAAGGCTTTATATTTTGATGAGAGTATTAATGTTAGTCTTAATCTTCCAATTATAAGAACAAGTGTTGATCACGGAACTGCTTTTAATATTGCATATAAAAATGAAAAAATAAACACAAAAAGCTACATAAATGCAATAAAAGAAGCTATAAATTTAAGCAAAAAATGAATTTTTTAAATGAAAACTATGAACAAACTCTTCCAAAAATAAACTTTTTGGAGAGAAAAAAAAAGATTCTATTTAATAAAACTATAATTATAGGTGCTCCTAAAGTTGGTAAAACTTATTTAATTTTTGACCTATTATCAAACTTTAAAAAACAAGAGATTTTATATATAGATTTTTTAGATATAAAGAATAGAAATTTCAAATTAGAGTTAAAACCTTTACAAGATTTTATTAATCAAAATGAGATAAAAGTTTTAGTTTTAGAAAATGTTAACTTTGAATCACTTGAAAAAATTAGTGTTGAAAATATTATTATATCTGCAACTAAAGATATAAATATAGATGGTTTTTCAAAAATATTTTTAAATAACTTAGATTTTGAAGAGTATCTTCTATTTGACAATAAACAACTAAATATTACATCTAGTTTTAATACTTTCTTAAAATATGGAAACTCTCCTGAGATACTTTTTATTGAAGAGAGTAAAAAAGAGTCAAGAATTCAAGAGATTATAAATCTAAACTTGCAAGATAATACAGATTTAAATATCTATCTACTTTTATTAGAGAATATTGATGAAAAAAAGTCTATTTTTCAACTATTTAATACTCTCAAAATGAGAATAAAAATCTCTAAAGATAGATTTTATGAGCGTTGTAAAATTTTTGAAGAGCAAAGATTGATATTTTTTTTAGATAAATTTGAGCAAAAAAACTCTTTAAAAAAGATTTATTGTTACAATCACGCATTTCAAAGTGCTATAAATTTTCAAAAAAAATTTAAACAAGAGTTTACAAATATGGTTTTTTTGGAGTTAAAAAATAGTTATGAAGAGATTTATTATCTTGATTATATAGATTTTTATATACCACAAATAAGAACTGCAGTTGTTTGTATACCATTTTTTAATGAAGTTTCAAATGCCACTTTACTTAAAAAAATAACAAAAATATCAATTGAACTAAATATTTCAAATATTGAAATAATCACTGTTTCAAATAGTAATAAAATAAAAAATAATCAACTTAAAATTGAAGTTTTTTCATTTTTTGAGTGGGCTTTAAGATAGAATGAAGAGAGTTAGAATATAGAGAATAAGAGTATTGAATATGGAAAAAAGAATTATATCTTTTATTAGATATGCCCCGCTTACTATTTTGCCTTTAGTTGTGGCAATGATTTTTTATATAATTATTTCTGGCTATAAAAGTAGTTTAGAAAATAATTTTTTATTATATAAAAACTCTTTGTTAGAACAAGAGAAAACGCAAGTTAAAACAAATGTTGAGATAGCTATTCAAATATATAAAAACCAGATTATTTTAGCTGGAAATAAAAATATATTAAATAGCTCATTTTTAAATCTTATGAAAAATATAAATAGCAAAGCTAGTGATTATTTTTTTATATTTGACACTTCTGGAAATGTTATTTTACACTCATTTTTAAACTTTTTAGAGGGAGAAAATCTTTTTATTCTTGAAGATGAAAACTATAATAGTGCAGTAAAAACAATAACAACAAATTATCAAAATGATAGATTTGTAAACTATCTTTGGTTAAATCCAAATACAAATAAAGTTGAAGAAAAAGTTTCATTTGTAAAACTAATTCCTGAAACAAACTTAATTATAGGAAGTGGATTTTATCCAAGTGAAATTGAGAAAAAAGTAGAAGAAAAAATAAAAAGTGAAGAGGCAACTTATGATAAAAATATCTATTTAACTCTTCTTTTGGCACTTATATTTATTGTTTTATCAATTTTTATTGCATTTATTGTATCAAATATTCTTCTTAAAAAATTCAACTATCTTGCAAAATCTAAAAACTTAAATGAAGAACAAGCATCAATAGATAATATGACAAAACTATACAATAGAGATTGGTTTTACAAAGCTTTAGAAACATTTCATCAAAATCTAAAAGATGATAAAAATATCTTCTCTTTGGTTGTTTTTGATATTGATGATATAAAAAATATAAATACAACTTTTAATTATGATTTTGGTGATACTATAATAAAACAAATAGCCAATTTAGCAAAAGCAACTCTTCCAAAAGATGTTTTTATTTCAAGAGTTGCTGGAGATAGATTTGCTATTATAATCCCACAAAGTGATTTGAATAGTAGTTTTATTTTGGCAAAAAAATTAAAAAACAATGTTGAAGGTCATATATTTAAAAATGATCAAAGAGTTACTATTAGTCTTGGAGTTATAGAAGCAAATAAAAATATCTCAAGCCATGAACTAATAAGAAAGGTAGATTTAGCACTATTTAAAGCAAAAAAAGAGGGAAAAAATAGAGTTATTGCATATAAAAGCTAAGATAGTATATCTATCTTAACTCTTTTTTTAACTCTTCAAGTCTAGCAATTCTATCTGATGTTGTTGGATGTGTTCTAAAAATATTTCCAAAATTATTTTTTAAACCTGAAAAAGGGTTTATTATAAACATATGAGCTGTCTCTTCACTTGCATTTTTTAAAACAGCTCCTCTTTGTGCATAATTTTCAAGTTTTCTTAATGCATTTTGAAGTCCGCTTGGATTTTTTGTCATTCTTGCAGCTCCTTCATCTGCCATAAACTCCCTACTTCTACTAACACTCATTTGAATAATTGAAGCAGCAAGTGGTAGTAAAATTGCCATAACAATCATAACTATAGGGTTTGAATTTTGTCTACTATTTCCAAACATAGTACTAAATTGCATCATATTTGCAATCATAGCAATTGCTCCAGCAAAAACTGCAGCTATTGTTCCAATTAAGATATCATAATGTTTTATATGTGATAACTCATGAGCAATTACACCTTCAAGTTCATCTTCATTTAACATCTCATAAAGTCCCATTGTAACTGCAACTGCAGCATTTTCATGATTTCTTCCTGTAGCAAATGCATTTGGTGTATGATCTGCTATTAAATAAACTTTTGGCATAGGAAGATTTGCTCTTTGAATCAATTTTTGAGTTATTCTATATATTGGATGTCTAATATCTTCAATTGGTGTTGCATTAAATCTTTTTAAAACATGCTTATCTGAATAGTAATATGCATAAAAATTTATTCCACATGCAACTAAAAATGCTATTAACATTCCATTTGTTCCACCAAAACTAAATCCTATAAATACAAATAATACTGTAAGAAGTGTTAGAAAAAATACTGTTTTAGCCTGTTCCATTTTATCTCCTTAAATTTTTGCGAATTTTATCAAATTTAGATTAATAGTTACTTTTTAAATTTTTATATTGATATAAAATTCCCTCATCAAATGCTGTCCAAACTGAAGCTGGTAAATAGGCACTTTTTAAAACACTATTTGTCCAAGTGTTACAAGTGTGAAAAATGCTGTAACTTCCAATAGCTTCATAAAAAGCATCATTTTGACCATATTGTGCATTAGTTTTTATATTTATAACTTTTTCATCTTTATATTGTAAAGACTCTTTTATATTTAATACTATTTTTTCATACTGCTCTTTTGATATATAGATTTTATATGTTAAATCATCTTCAATAATATTTTCATAATATGTTATATGAAGAGCAGTTGAACCAAGTCCAAGAGCTGCTACAACTGCTGTTTTGACTTTTAAATCAGCCCATGTTGGAGTATCAAGATAAAAACCTTTATCACCCCAACCAATACTAATATATGAAAAATCATCTCTTTTACTTAAAGTATCACTTGAAGAGAAGAAATCAAACCAATTTATAATATCACTTTTAAGTGGTAAAACAATATCTGTATGAACACCATTTGATTTTACAAACATCTCATATTCACCATTTTTTAAACTATATGGTGTTGAATATCTTGAAAGAGAGTATTCAAAGACAAAATATAAAATTACAAAAGATATTATAAAAATCAAGGAAAATAGTAGATATTTGATAAATTTTTTCATAATTTGTTACTCTCTTTTTATTGTTTTGATATTTTTATATTTTTCTTATAAAGATATGGTTAAAATTTAGCATTTTTATTTAAGCAGGAAAATATGAAAAGAGTTTTTATAGCAAGACATACTACAAAAGAGAGAGAAGTTGTAAACGAATATGATTACGATACAGAATTAACAGCACAGGGGATAGAAAAAGCTGTTAAAATGGCAAAATATTTGTCAAGTAAAGATTCAAAAATAGATTTAATAGTTGCAAGTCCAGCTGTACGAACAAGACAAACAGCTGAAATATTTGCTAAAGAGTTAGATTATACAAAAACTATTATGCTAAATGAGGTTTTATATATGGCTTTTGTAAATGAGTTGATAGAGACTATAACTTATACTTATGACACAGTTGATACAATGTTAATTGTTGGTCACAATCCATCTTTAACAGCTCTTGCAGTTACACTTGTAGGATTTAAAGAGAAGTTTGAAGAGGGAGCTTTGATGCAAATTGATTTTGACTGCGACAGCTGGATTGATATAGATAAAACTAATGCAAAACTTATAAGTTATACAAAACCAAGTGATGTTTAGGCTACTTGCCTAAACAAAACTCACCAAACATTACATCTAACATCTCATCATTATCATAGGGTTTTGTAATATTTGAAATCTCAAACAAAGCTTCATTTATAAAATGAGCAAAAAACTCCAACTCTCCAGTTTGAAGTGGATTTTTTGATAGATTTATATTTTCTAAAGTTTTTTCAACACTTTGAACCTGTCTTTTTGAAACAAGTGTAAGCTCATCTTCTCCAATACTTCTATTCAAAATATCCTCTAATTTTGAAATCAAATCTTCAATACTATATTTTGTAGATAGTTCTAAATATTCACCCAAACAACTCTTATCAAAAGAGCTTTTCATATCAATCTTATTTAAAATCTTTATAACAGTTTTATCACTAACACTATTTATTAGCTCTAAAATTTTTCTATCTTCATTTGATATTTTTTCACTATTATCAAACAAAGCTAAAATAATATTTGCATCTTCAATACTTTTTATTGATTTTTCAATTCCAATTTTCTCTATTAAATCAGTTGTATCTTCTCTAATTCCAGCTGTATCAACTATTTTTATAATATGTGAACCAATTTTTATACTCTCTTCAATAGTATCTCTAGTAGTTCCTGCAATATTTGAGATAATTGCTCTTTCATAATTTAAAAGTTTGTTTAGAAGGCTAGATTTTCCAACATTTGGTTTACCAATAATTGCTACTTTAAAACCTTCAATTAAGCCCTCTCTTCTTCTGCTTGCGCTTAAAGTATCTCTTAATTTTATAGTGATTTTTTCTATTTTTTCTTCAATTTTTTCTAAAATATCACTTGGTAAATCTTCCTCTGCATAATCAATACTAACCTCTGTGTATGCAAGCATAAAAAGAAGATCTTCTCTAATACTTTCAACAAACTCTTTAAGCTCACCTTTTAACTGTCTAGCTAGAAGTTTAACAGCACTTTGACTCTTTGCTTCAATTATTTTTGAAATAGCTTCTGCTTTACTTAAATCAATTTTATTGTTTAAAAAAGCTCTTTTTGAAAATTCACCAGCATTTGCCATTCTAGCGCCATGAAATAAAACTAAATCTAAAACTAAATTAGCAATTGCAACTCCACCGTGAAGTTGGAACTCCACTATATCCTCTCCTGTAAAAGAGTTTGGAGCTTTAAAATATAGTATTATAGCTTCATCTACTGGATTGTTTTTTTCATCATAAAGGTATGACAAAGTTGCATATCTTGGTTTTATATCTGTAAGTTTTGAGATTTTTTGTGCAATATTTAGTGAGTTTGAACCAGAGAGTCTAATTATTGAAATAGAGCCAACTCCTAAAGGAGTGGCAATAGCTACAATTGTATCATCTAAATACAACTTTTTTAATCCTCTTTACTTTTGTACTCATTTACAAGCACATACTTTTCACCCTTAATATTTGTTTTAACTGCAACATATTTTAAAGGGAACTCCTCTCTTAATCTTTTTAGAGCAATATGAACTAAAATACCATCAAGAGGTTTAGTTTTAAAATTACCTTTATCTTTAATAATCTCAATAACTGGCTCCAAATATAAGTTAATAGCAATCTCTTGGTTTTTCAAAAACTCTGCAACTTCAAGTCTTAACATAAGTCCATATTTATCATTTATCCAATTAAATAAAATATATGATAAAGCTTTATATCTATAACCCTCTTTACCTATTAAAAGTGCTGAATCTTCTCCATAAAACTCAATATAAATCGTCTCATCATCATAAAAACTCACTTTTACTTCATCTAAATTAAAGCAAGTATCACTAAATAGAAGATTTAAACCATCTTTTATCTCTTTAACTATCTCATCTTTTGGTTTTTTGATAATTATTTTTGAAACCTCTTTATCTTTATCTTCGTGATAAAAATTATCAAAAATCTTCTCTTTTTTCTCAACGCTTGGTACTTTTACAATATCTTCTTTTTTCTCAATTTTAATGTCTTCAAACTCTTCACATTTTTTAGAGTTCTCTATTCTTGAGTTTACATCTTCAATTTTTACATCTTTATTTTTATAAGTTTTAAAACTATCTTTTTGTCCTTGATTTTCACACTTACAGTAAGCACAAATAATAGCTTTTTTCTTTCCAAAACCTAAAAAACCCTTCGATGGTTGTTGAATTACTTCAATAACCAACTCAGTAATTGAGCAATTAAACTCTTTTTTAGCTAGGTCATAAACCTCTTCTAAACTATTAGCTTCAAACTTTTTCATTGGATATTCCTAGCTTGCTTTATTTGCAGCTTTTTTCTTCTCAAATATTCTATTAATAGTATATTGTTGAGCAATAGTAAATAGATTATTTACAAACCAGTATAGTGTTAATCCTGCTGGGAACCATAAGAAGAAGAATGTAAATATAATTGGTAACATTTGGAATATCTTCTTTTGCAACTCATCTTGCATTGCCATTGGTGTAATTCTTTGTTGAACATACATTGTTGCACCCATTAAAATTGGTAACACAAACCAAGGATCTAACTCTGCTAAATCTTTAATCCATAAAATCCATTCAGCACCTTTTAACTCAATTGCATTAATTAAAACTCTATAAATAGCAAAGAAAACTGGAATTTGTAAAATTAATGGTAAGCATCCACCCATTGGATTTGCACCATGTTTTTTATAAAGTTCCATCATAGCCATAGATTGTCTTTGCTTATCATCTTTATATTTTGCTTGAATCTCTTTCATTTTTGGAGCAAGCTCTTTTAATTTTTGCATAGATACCATACCTTTGTATGATAAAGGATAAAGTACAAGTTTAATTAAAATTGTAAGAATAACAATTGTCCAACCCCAGTTTCCAACATAACTTTGAATAAATTGAAGAAGTGTAAACATAGGTTTTGCAATAAATGTAAACCAACCATAATCAATAACATCAATAAGCTCTGCATTTAAAGCTTTTAAATCATTATAATTTTTTGGTCCCATAAATCCACTAAAACTAATATTTGATCCAGCGTGAATAAACGCTTGTGGATCTCTATTGTTATCTGGCATTAATGTTGCTTGGAATGTTCTATCAAAATTGTAAATAACAGTTGCATAGTATCTATCAAAATTAGAGATAAAACTAAGTCCTGTTAAAGTTTTTTGATCTTTTAAATCTCCATCTTCAATAGTCTCCAAAGTATCATCAGCTAATTTACCCATAAACCCATGAACTGCATACATATCTGCAATTACATCTGGTCTAAATCCATTTGTAATAAAAAATTGTTTATCATTTGTAGAGCTAACTTCTAAATCATAGTGACCATCTGGATAAAATTTAAACTTTTTAGTTAAAACTGTATTGCTTAAAGTTTGTGTTAAAACCAACTCTTGAACAGAATTTGTAGCATCTATTGTTGAAGAACTAGCTTTCATATCAACTTTGAAAGCTTCATTATTCAAAGCTGGATCTTGAAATCTAAGCTCCAAAGGTCTTAATTGATCTGCTTTAAATAGTTTTATTTGGTTTTGATTTTCATCTTTGTACTTAGCTTCTAAAAGTGTAACTTGTGCAACTCTTCCTAGATTATCAATCTCTATAACATTTTTTTCAGTTGTAATCTTTGCAATTATACTTTTATTATCTACTACCGCTGGTGCAGAGACACTATTACTATTTGAATTTTCTACAATATTTTGAACTTCAGGAGCTGCATTTGCTTGTTGCTGTTGTTCAATTTTTGCCTGAGCCAATCTCTCTTGTTGTTTTGGTTTAAGTACCAAAAACTCATACGCTATAAAAAATACAAAAACCATTACAGTCATTATAATTAATCGTTTTTGCAATCCGCCGTTTATATTATTACCATTGTTCATTCTACTTCTTCCACTCCCTGTTTTTTACTACTAGAAATTTCCCATTTTTTGTGGGTATATACCAATATACTATTTTGATTTTATTATATTTGATATTTTGATTTTTTTTTAACCTATTTACAACTGGATAGTCAAACCCACCAGCAAAAAGTTGGTTGCACTTTAAAATACGCAATATTGTATAAAAAATAGCCTTAAAAAAACTATTATTATCTAGTTGCCAAAGTGCATATTGTGAACAAGTTGGATAATATCTACACGAACCATATGATAGAACTGTTAGATATTTTTGATAAAATCTTATTAAATACTTACCAATACTTCTCATTTAAGTAGTTCAAGTCTTTTAAAAGCAAAATTAAAATCTTTTTGTAAATCTATAAATGACTTTTCATTTATAGGATTTTTTGCAACAAAAATGTAACTTCCATCTTTTAATCGATTATCATATAGTAGTAGTGTAGCTCTCAATCTTCTTTTTGCCTTTGCTCTTAAAACTGCATTTCCAATCTTTTTTGAAGCTACAAATGCAAATTTTGATTTTGAATTTGGCATAAAAAAAGCGACAAAAGTTGAAGTATGCCAACTTTTACCGCTTTTATAAAGTTTGTTGAACTCTTTTTGGCTATTTAGCCTAAAGTCCTTACTTAAACAGCTAATCTTTTTCTTCCTTTAGCTCTTCTTGCATTAATTACTCTTCTACCATTTTTTGTAGCCATTCTTACTCTAAACCCGTGAGTTCTTTTCTTAGGAGTGTTATGTGGTTGATATGTTCTTTTCATCTTACTCTTACCCTTTTAAATTTTCAAAATTAAGTTGTGGATTATAGGCAAATCTTACTTAAACTATTCTTTGCTTTAAGATATTTTTGCTACTATCTTTTCATCTTCTAAATCAAAATCAACACAACTTTGCTCTTTTATTTTATCTTCTAAAATAAGCTCAGCTAGTTTATCTTCAACTATTTCATAAATTGCTCTTTTTAGTGGTCTTGCTCCATAAACTGGATCAAATCCTATTTTTGCAATATACTCTTTTGCCTCTTTTGATAGTGATATTTTTATATCTTTTTCAAGTAATTTTTTCTCTATATTTGCAAATAAAATATCAACAATATTTGTAATAGCATCTAAATTTAACTGCTCAAAAATTACAATATCATCAAGTCTATTTAAAAACTCTGGTCTAAAATGAGCTTTTAACTCATCCATTACAGCTTTTCTTCTTTGCTCTTTATCGCTAATTTCAATTATTCTAGCACTTCCAATATTTGAAGTTAAAATTATAATTGTATTTTTAAAATCAACTGTAACACCTTTATTATCAGTTAATCTTCCATCATCTAAAACTTGTAAAAGTATATTAAATACATCTGGATGTGCCTTTTCAACCTCATCAAAAAGTATTACACTATAAGGTTTTCTTCTAACAGCTTCAGTTAACTGCCCACCCTCTTCATATCCAACATAACCTGGAGCTGCTCCTACAAGTCTTGAAACAGCATGTTTTTCCATATATTCACTCATATCAAATCTAATAAGTGATTTTGCATCATCAAATAAAAATTTTGCTAATGTTTTTGCACTCTCTGTTTTTCCAACTCCTGTTGGTCCTAAAAATAAAAAACTTCCTATAGGACGATTAACTTCACTAAGTCCAGCTTTATTTCTCTTAATTGCTCTGCTTATTGCTTTGATTGCTTCATCTTGACCTATAACATCTTTTTTTAGAACCTCTTCAACTCTTAAAACTTTTTGCTTTTCACTATCAAGCATCTTATTTACAGGAATTTGTGTCCATTTAGAGACAATTGTTGCTATGCTTTCTTCATCAACACTATTTCTTAAAAGAGTTCCCTCTTTTTGCATAATTGCCCATTTCTCTTCATTCTCTTTTATTTTTTTCTCTAACTCTGGAATATCTCCATACTCTATTTTTGCAGCCTCTTCAAATTTTGACTCTCGTTTTGCAATATTTGCTTTAGTTTTAAGCTCATCAATTTTTGTTTTTAACTCACTTGTTAAATTAAATGTATGTTTCTCATTTTCAAATCTAGCTTCAAGATTTTGTTTCTCTTCATTTTTATTTGCAAGCTCTTTTTCTATCTCTTTTATTCTATCTTCATTTTTTTGGCTTTTTTCCATTTTTAAAGCCTCTTTTTCAACTTGCAAAGTTTGAATCTCTCTTTTTATTGTTGAAAGTGCTGTTGGTTCACTCTCAATTTGCATTTTAAGTTCAGCTGCTGCTTCATCTATTAAATCTATTGCTTTATCAGGTAAAAATCTATCTGTAATGTATCTATTTGATAATTTTGCAGCTGCAACTAATGCACTATCATTTATGGTAACATTGTGATGAGTTTCAAGTTTCTCTTTAATACCTCTTAGAATTTGCAAAGCCTCATTTACAGTTGGTTCATCAACTTTAACAGGTTGAAATCTTCGCTGCATTGCTTGATCTTTTTCAAAATATTTTCTATACTCTTTTAGTGTTGTTGCGCCAATTGTGTGAAGTTCACCACGTGCAAGACTTGGTTTTAAAATATTTGCAGCATCCATACTTCCTTCACTAGCACCTGCACCTATAATTGTATGAATCTCATCTATAAATAAAATTATATTCCCATCTTTTTTAACTTCATCAATTACAGATTTAAGTCTATCTTCAAACTCTCCTCTATATTTTGCACCTGCAATAAGTGAACTCATATCAAGTGCAATTACCCTTTTATTTAATAAAGATGTTGGAACATCTTTTGAAACAATTCTTTGAGCCAAACCTTCAGCAATTGCAGTCTTTCCAGTACCTGGTTCTCCAAGCAATATTGGATTGTTTTTTGTTTTTCTTATCAAAATTTGCATCATTCTGTTTATTTGCTCATCTCTTCCAATAACGGGATCTAGTTTTCCATCAATTGCTTGTTTATTTAAATCTATTCCATATTTATTTAAAGCTTCCAAATTATCATCAGCACTTTGATTATCTATAGTTTTTCCAGCACGAATTGCCTCAAGCTCTTTTTTTGCCTCTTTTAAATCTATATATTTTCCTAAAATTTCTTTGATTGTTGGCTCATCGAAGTTTGCTATAAGCCATGAGTCAATTGCTATATAACTATCTCCCAAACTTGACATCTGTCCAGCTGCTTTTTGAAAACTATCGTATAATTTTTTTGATACTTTAATATTCTCTTTTGTAACACTACTTACAGTTGGAAGTCTACTTGCATTTGATTTTGCTTCAAGTTCAATTGCAGCTTTGTTTACATTCATTTTATTTAATAGTTGATTTAATACTGAATTTGTATTTGTAAGCAAAGCCCACAAAATATGTACTACTTCTATCTCTTGATTTTTATTGTGCAAAGCTAGATTTAAACCACTATCAATAGCTTCTCTTAGTTGATTTGTCATTTTTTCAAATATATTATTCATTTAGCACTCCTAATGTTTAATTGCTAATTGGATTATATAACTTTAGTCAGATAATGTCAAGTATTACATAATATTATTTGAATATATAGAATTTTTTATAACTCTAAAAGAATTTGAGAAAAGATAAAATAAAAGTGTTACTCAATCTAAGGTATTAACTGAATAAAAAAAGTGTCTACCATCTTGGGGTCATTCCAACATTTATATTTATTTCATTTCCTGTTATTGAGCTTAGAACTGTTTGTTTACTTTGACTTACTCCATTATTCATAGAAATTCCAGAGTTTACAGATGATACATCGCCTATATCTATGCTTGGTACTCTATGTCCTTCTTTTCCTCCACTCCCAAATCCTATTCCTGCGTTTACATTAAATCCTGATTGATTTGAAGATGATTCATCTCTTAAGCTTTCAACTATTAGATTATTCCCTACATTTAAATTTAGTGTATCTTCTGCTCTTAGATTTGCTCCTTGGAATACTGCATCATTTCTTACATCTACATACATATTATTTGCTAGTAGTTGTGAGTTATTATTTATTACACTATTACTTTGGAAACTTTGTTTTTCTCCACCTAATGATGCAGTCTCTCCTCCACCTCCATACATTGTTAGGTTTACACTTCCATTTATACTCTTTTTATCTTGGCTTGTTTGGTTTGTATCTTGAGAAGCTTTTACATTTAGGTTCTTTGTATTTATATTCAAACTATCATTTGCTACTATATTTGTATTTGTACTTAATTTCTCATCTGCATTTATAATGATATTTTTTCCATTTAGGTTTAACAATAAATTTTTATTTACTATTGGGTTTATACTCAATTTTTACCTTTTATTTTTGAAATAATTTTCTGAAGAAACTTTTCTTTTAAAAATTAACAATATTAATTTGGAAAAATAAATTGCAAATAAAATTTGTACCACAGTTAAGATAAACAAAAATATATCAAATTTAGTATATGTCATATTTGCAATACCTGTTTTAAATCCAAAATAATCCCTAAAAAAGAAGACTAATATTACAATCAAAAATACACCATTATACTTAAGAAAATACTTGTAGTTTATTCTTATTATATTTAATGAAACAATACTATACATAGGAAACAATAAACCAATTATTATAAATAAGAAATTGGACATATGTCTATCAGTCTCAGAATTTGATAAAAAATAAAAAATAAAAAATAAAAAATAAAAAATAAAAAATATTTTTTTACCTTCACTATTATTCAAAAAAAGAAGCATCCAAAATAGTATTAACATTTTAGTTAATACTTCTATATTTGAATTATTATCTATATAAACAAAAATAAAGATTATGTATACACAAATTATTGCTATAATTTTATTTTTCATTAAACTGCTTCCAAACATCTTTACTATCCATATTTGAATGGCTTTTCTTTGGGTGATTCCCACTTTCCACTTCAACATTATCAACTTTATCACTATTTATTTTTCTAAATATAGAAAAAATATAATATATAAATGAAATTATAAGTTGTAATATGACAAGTGAAAAAAGTATATTACATACTGAAAATCCAAATAAAAATTCATAACATATATAATCAGAAGTTATTATTGTGCCTTTTATAAAATAATCAATTAAGATATTTATAAATGTAGGTAAAAATAAAATAAATATTCTTATTTTATGTAATATTAATGTTAAAATAGAAATGAAAGCCAATGGTTCTATAATTTGATAAAGAAAATGTATAAAAAAGCCAATATAACCCCAAAACTCTCCTTTTAAATAAACTATTATTATAAAAAATATTAAATTTAAAAGTAAAAACAAATATATAAAAACAAATACTGACTTATTTAAATACATTTTAAATTATTACCATACTATTTATTTTTGTTATTAAAATTAATGCTTTTATCATTAAATTGCTCCCATACTTTAACACTATCTAAATCAGAATGACTATTTATTGGATGATTTCCACTTTCTACTCTAATATTTTTTGTTCCATCTTGTATTCTTGAATCATATCCAAGTGATGACAAATTTGTATAATAAATAATAACTTACTCATTTCTCTTCCTTTTTATCTTATTAAAAAATAAATTATACTTGTCATTCCGTGTTTATATATCTGACTCATATTCTTCTCCTATAAAACAATCAAAACTTTCTATATCAATTTCTATCTTGAATTTTTCAAATAGTGTCTTTTTTATTTTAGGTGTAACATTATAATATCCACTAAGATACTCATTTCCATATTCATCTATAAAAGTGTGTTCTTTATCTGGAAAAATTTTCAGTAGAGTTTCTTCAATATCTTTTAAAGTACAATTTTTAATGGGTACTATTTTTATTAAACTTTCGTCATTATTGCTATAGTATTTAACCTTTCTTGAACTTCTTTTATATCTAGATTTTTTAAGTTTTAATTTATCTTTTTTTTTATGAAAATAGCTGATTGCAACTAACATTTTAGGTTTATTTTTCATTTTTATAACTTTCCCATAAAAAATAAATTAATTTAATAAATAGTAAAAATAGTTGTAAAGGTAATAATAAAAAAATTATTATTGAAAATAAAATTAAAGAATTGTAACCAACATCTTCGGTACTTAAATTAAAAATATTTAGTTGTAATATTAAAATTATCAATGCTATAAGAACTATTAAATAAAAAGGAATTAATATATTTGGTAAATTTTTAATCATTAAATTGTTCCCATACTTTTTTGCTATCTAAATCTGAATGACTATTTTTTGGATGATTTCCACTTTCTACTTCTATATTTTGAACTTTAGGGTTATTTATATTTCTATCTCCCATTCCTATTTTATCTATATTAACTCCAAAAACTCCAAATTGCACATCACTTCCTCCTAATTTTTGAACCACATCACTTGTATCATATACATTTTTAATTGATGAATTTTCACTAAATTTACTATAATCTATTGGATAATCCTTTCTTACTGGTGTTCCCATAAATACTACATTATCTATCTTTTTATCTCCTTGATAAAACTGTGTAAAATCTTTAATTACATTTCCACCGTGAGAGTGTCCTATTATATTTAAAGGTTCTCCATCTTTAAATTCATAGTTTTCTACAAATTCACTTAATCTCAATCCAGCATTAGCTCTTGACCAAAAACTATTATCAGCACCACTACCATTTTCTGTTCCATCTTTACCACTCCAATCAAACTGATAAACTGTTTCATTATAAGTTTTACCAACGGCTTCTAAAAAATCCTTATCTGCATCTTTTGGTGATGAGTATGTTCCGTGTACAAATATTGTCAAGTCATCAATTCTACCATCACCACTATTAGCTTTAGCTACATCTTGCAGATACTGTTTTGTATTTGTATTTAGTATATTTATATCATTTATTGAGTTCAAACTATTTGTCTTATTACTATCTAGTTTTACATAGTTATATGTATTTGATGAAAAATCCAATCCACTTGATGAGTATTTACCAAACAAATCTGAGTACTCTTCTTGCAGTTGAGTTGTTTCTCTTAGGTATGTCTGTCCTTGGTTTTGTCTTACATGGGCTACTTCATTATTCACAGTTAATCTTTTTTAGAGCTTTTATAAATAGAAATACCTTGAACTATGGCTACAATAGAACCTATTATAATATAAGCTGTTCCTACTAACAGAGATGATTCTCCATCTTTGTCCCCCCATTTATATTCCACTAAAGAAGGATATAAAATAGTAAGTATCCCTGCTAAAATAAAGAATAATCCTGTTATAAAAATATTTGTTCTTGAGTAAATATTATTTCCCATTACTATCCTCCTTTTCATACATTTTATTATTTATATAACCTAATGCTCCAGGAATAGAAGTAGGATGTGTTATAAAATTCTCTCCTGAATAATAATCATATCCTGCACTAAAAACTGGTGAAAAAGGAGCTGTGATTCCTTTTTCAAAAATTGTCATTGCTGTATCTATAGTTAATCTTCTATAATTTTCTGGCATATTACGATAAGCAGTTGAAATATCTTGTGCTATATCATCTCTTTTTACATACAAAGTATTTAAATCATTACCAAATTGATTTATTACTTCTCCTGTTTTATTTATTACATTTCTCATTGGTTCATTCATCTTTTTATCTATCTGCCCCTCTATTCCCCTATGTATATCATTCTCATCTGTTGGTGCATTAAGATAACTTTGAAAAGCACTTACTCCCAATATTGCTATTGGAATTACTGGTAAATCATCTCCACCACTTTTATTAATATTAGCAAACTCTTTATTATTAGCATTTAATAAATTATTTGTATTAAATACTGATGGATACTCTGTTACTACTCCATTATTATGATTATTTGTACTTGCTAGGTTTCCACCATTTACTATATTCAATGCTCCATCTGTATAGTATGCTAAGTTATCCCCAAAGTTTGTTGCATAGATATTTTGGTCTTTATCATTTGCAACAAATATATTATTTTGTTTATCCATATCATGCATTATCTCATGTCCCGTTGATGATACTAATTCACTTGTTGAGTTAGCATATTTATCATTTACATAACTTGTTTGTGTATTTGAATCATAATATCCTTTTACTTGTGTATTATTTGTTCCTATATTTGTATCTTCTTTTGTAATTATTGCTATACTATTTGATACTAGGTTTGACAATAGATTTTTATTTAATATTAGGTTTATGCTCAATTTTTACCCTTACTTTTTACTTCTGCATTTCCAACGAGGATGTTGTGAACGAGAAAAAATTAATCCCATACTTTTTTACTATTTTCTACTCTTATACTCATTCCACAATTCTTTAAATATTGCTATTAGTATTCTAATACCCCAAATTACAAACTGGAATGAAAAAATAAAAATCCCAAATAAATATAAAAAAAAACCAGTATATCCTGCCGTTTCACTATCATCAAAAATATATCTATTATGTTCCAGAACAAGCCCTAATACAATAAAAGAAAGCCCTATTAGAATAAATATATAATTACTCATTTTCATCACCTGTTTTCTTATTTTGTTCTTTGTCTTTACTATTATTCTTTTTTCTTTGATTATCAAGATAATAAATTAATATAACTATCACTGTTGAAATTGGAAGTATCCATTCTAAATTTAGAAAGACATATATACCACTACCTTGTCTTGAACTTAAACCTGCAATAAGATTATTCATTTTTTTCTCCAACTTTATTTATTTCATTAATTATAATATTTGATGATTGGTTTACTGGATTATTTTTACTACCACCATACGCTGGAACAGTAACTACTTTTAAATTTAAATAATCAAACATAAGTCTTTGTTGGGGTGTCATTTTTGATGTATCTAAGTTATATAATTCATTTAAACTATTACCTAATCCAACAAAACCTTTACCAATATCTCTTTGGATTCTATTTACAAAAAGTTTATTTTTTTCTTCTTCTGTTTTTCCAGTCATTAAATAATTCATAGCTTGTTCAGGTGTTCCAACCATATATCCACCTATTTCATCAGGCTTTTTATATATAACCATTCCCTTTACATTTTTTATCATATCTTTAGCTTCATCATAACTCAAGTCATCAATTCTACCATCACCACTATTAACCCTAGATACATCTTGCAGATATTGTTTTGTGTTTATATTTAATACATTTATATCACCATATGAATTTAATCCATTTGTTTTATTTATATCTAGTTTTACATAGTTATATGTATTTGATGAAAAATCCAATCCACTTGATGAGTATTTACCAAACAAATCTGAGTACTCTTCTTGCAGTTGAGTTGTTTCTCTTAGATATGTCTGTCCTTGATTTTGTCTTACATGGGCTACTTCATGTCCTAGGGTATTTGAAGAGCTTAAAGCATTTTGATTATTTGTTTTATCAAGGTAGATATTTGAGTTTGTATTATCTTTATTTGTATATGTTGAACCATATTTATCATTTAAAACAGCCATCTTCGCTTCTTCTATATTTACTCCATATGTACTTGCATATATTTGTGCGTAATCATTTATTGCTTTATCTATTTGTTCTTGAGAGTAGTTTTGTTGATTTTCTAATATATTTATTGTTTGTCCATTATCATTTAAAGCTAAAGCTTTTTGTACATCTAAATCTTTTTGCACATCTCCTATATGATCAAATGTATCTTTAATATTTAAAGAATCTGAACTTACTACATCAGCTACTGCTTGTCCCAATCTTTTTGATCTTTCTACATCTTCAGCTATCTCTTTTCTTCCATCTTCTGTAAGAAGTCTTGTATCTAAAGTTGCATCTACTTTTGTTCCAGTTGAACTTGAGTACAAATCTTTATTTATAGCATTTACATCTTGGTTTAGTTTTGTTAAATCATCTGAGTTTTCAATATCTTTTATAGTGATATTTCCATTTCCCAAAGTTGCTAGGGTTTTACTAGCCTCTGTTTCTAATGAATTCTCAGAGTTATACCCTACACTTGATACATCTCCATTTACACTACTACTTACACTTCCACCTATTGATTTACTTGATGAGTAAGAGCTATTTGATGAGTTTGCGAATGTCAGGGTATTTGTTGTTAGGTTTAGGTTATCACTATCACTAGCTAGAAGTGAACCTTTTAAGTGTGTATTATTTCCTACATTTATATTTAAATAAGCATTTAAATTTTGAACAATTAAAAATATAGATAAGATAATATTTTTCATTTATTTTAATTTTCTTTATCTTTTTTATAACTTTTATAGATAGAAATAATTTGAACTATGGCTACAATAGAACCTATTATTACATATATTATTCCTATAATTATATTTGAAACTATATCATTACCCCACTTAGTATACGATGGACTTAATATTGTTATTATTCCCATTATTATGGAAAATATTGCCGTTAAAAATATACCATTTACTTTTGATGCTAAACTATTTTTCATTATTCTTATTCTTTTCATACTCTATTAATTTGTCATTTCCATATCCTATCCCTCCCCAAATTGATGTAGGATAAGTATCAAAATTCTGACCAGAGTAAATATCATAAGAGTTTAATATAGGTTTTGGAAGCCAAACTGTAGAACCATATTCAGTTATTGTCATTGCTATATCTATACTTGATTTTCTAGCCCAATCTGGCATATTACGATAAGCACTTGAAATATCTTGTGCTATATCATCTCTTTTTATATATAAAGTATTTAAATCCTCTCCAAATTGATTTATTACTTCTTCTGATTTATTTATTACTTTTTTCATTGGTTGATTCATATTTTTATCTATTTCTCCTTCTATTCCTCTATGTATATCATTCTCATTTGTTGGTGTATTAAGATAAGTTTGAAAAGCAGTTACTCCCAATATAGCTATTGGAATTACTGGTAAATCATCCCCTTTGCTTTTATCAAGTCCAGCAAACTCTTTATTATTTCCAGTTAATAAATTATTTGTATTAAATACTGATGGATACTCTGTTACTATCCCTAAATTATGATTATTTGTACTTGCCAAAGAACTATTATAAAAATTATTCATCACAATCTTTTATTTTATCTATTCATTAGAGTTAATTAAAGAAAAATAAAAAGAATAATACATATAGGAATTAAATATTTCAATCTTTTCCAATAACTTTGTATTTTCCGATTATCTTTAATAAATTCATTAGAATTGATATCTACTTCATAACATTCATACCATTTAGAAATAATCAACGGTAAAAGCCAACATTTTTCTTTTAATTTATATTTATTCAAAATAAATAATTGAATATATCCTAATAATATTATTATATATAGTAAAATTAAAAAATATAAAAATTCCATTATTTCTCTTCCTTTTTATTTTTAATCAATAAATATATAACTAAATAGTTGTATTATAATTATCAAAAATATTAATATATTTCTTAATAGCATTTTTGACTCTAATAGATTATCAAACTTATCAAAATCAAAATCTTTATATTTTGGGTGTTCTTTATCTATTTCATAATGAAAATAAAACATCTTATAATCATAATCTGGTACAAAATTTTTGTATTGTTTTTTTGTTTTTTTAAAAGGTAAATTATTTTTATTTGGTAATATAGATAAATACATTTTTATTATATACAATATTATACAAATTTGTATAATAAATAATAACTTACTCATTTCTCTTCCTTTGTATCTTTATTAAATAAATTAGGAATAGAATTAAAAAAGTCATTTATATTATTTTTAGTATCATTATATAAATTTATAGCTGGATTAAAATCTAATAATTCTTTTGTATTATTTATTGTAGCCTTAGTATTTCCTACTCTAATATGTCCTTCTGCTCCTGGAGTATTAACAGAAAAAGAAATTCCTGTTGTACTTTGATTAGTTTCTTTACTTATAGTTGTATTTGTTACATCTACTCCCCATAAACCTACTGAACCACCATGATTTAGATAACTTCCTTTAAAATTATTTACATCATTAGTAAATACTATTCCAAACACTCCTCCACCTGAAGCAGATGGTGTTCCAGCCCCTGCTTCTACGCTAATATAATCTCCACTTTCTTTAATGAATTTTCCATCTTCAAATTTGATATTTGAGAAAGAACCTTTACTTGTTGCCCCTGATACTCCCATAGATGCACTTGCTTGTCCACCCCAATAAATTACTAAATCATCCCCATTACTTTTATCAAGCCCAGCAAACTCTTGATTATTTGTATTTAGCATATTAACTGAAGTATTAAATACTGATGGATACTCTGTTACCATTCCATTATTATGATTATTTGTACTTGCTAGGTTTCCTCCATTTACTATATTCAATGCTCCATCTGTATAGTATGCTAAGTTATCCCCAAAGTTTGTTGCATAGATATTTTGGTCTTTATCATTTGCAACAAATATATTATTTTGTTTATCCATATCATGCATTATCTCATGTCCCGTTGATGATACTAATTCACTTGTTGAGTTATTATATTTATCATTTACATAAGATATATTTGTATTTGGGTCATAATAACCTTTTACTTGGGTATTATTTGTTCCTGTTTCATCTGTACTTATTAATTTTACATCATTTACAACATATCCTAACTCTTGCATTACTGTACTTGCTATCTCTTGTAGCATATTTTGTTTTACCAATGGGTCTAAGTTTGGGTCTTGCAAATATTTTGATAGTTCATCACTATTTGCTATCTTTGTTTTCATTGCATTATACACATCTACATTTTGTTGTGTTTCATCAAAAAAATCTACTATACTTGCTTTATCTGTTGTAACTATCTGTTCTATTGCTTTTGCTATTGCACTTGCTGTATAAATATCATCTTTTATCTCTTTTCTTCCCTCTTCTGTTAGCAATCTTGTATCCAAAGTTGCATCTACTTTTGTTCCTGTTTGGCTTGAGTACAAATCTTTATTTATAGCATTTACATCTTGGTTTAGTTTTGTTATATCATCTGAATTCTCTTTATCTTTGATTATGATATTCCCTTTTCCTAATGTTGCTAATGTTTTACTTGCATTTGTTTCTAATGAATTCTCAGAGTTATATCCTAGGTTTGAAACATCTCCTTTTACATTACTACTTATACTTCCACCTATAGTTTTACTTGAAGAGTATGAGCTATTTGATAAGTTTGCAAATGTTAGGGTATTTGTTGTTAGGTTTAGATTATCTTCATCACTAGATATTAATGAACCTTTTAAGTGTGTATTATTTCCTACATTTATATTTACATTATCTCCTGTTATAGAGCTTAGAACTGTTTGTTTACTTTGACTTACTCCATTATTCATAGAAATTCCAGAGTTTACAGATGATACTTTTCCTATATCTGTACTTGGTGCTCTCTTTGCTTCTTTACCTCCACTTCCTATACCTACTCCTGCATTTACATTAAACCCTGATTGATTTGAAGAGTATTCATCTCTTAAAGATTCTAAGCTTAAGTTATTCCCTACATTTAAATTTAATGTATCATTTGCTTTTACATTTGCTCCTATAAAACTTGCATCATTTTTTACATTTACATTCATATTATTTGCTAATAGTTGTGAGTTATTATTTACTACACTATCACTTTGGAAACTTTGTTTCCCTCCTCCTAAAGATGCAGTTCCTCCACCTCCTCCATACATTGTGAAGTTTACACTCCCATTTAAACTCTCGCTATCTTGTCTTATACTTGTTGTATCTTGAGAAGCTTTTACATTTAGGTTTGTTGTATTTATATTTAAACTATCATTTGCTACTAGGTTTGAACCAATAATATTTGTATCTTCTTTTGTATTTATTGTTATACTGTTTGATACTAGGTTCGATGAGTTTGAGCTTGTTGTTTTATTTTGAGTATTTGTTTTACTTCCATCTACATCTAAAGATAAACCTGCACTAAACCCTAATGTTCCACTTGAAGCAGCAGCTGCTGCACTTTGAGTAGCTATTGCTGTTGTTTTACTTGCCAAATCTGCTGTTGCACTAGAAATTGCTGCTACATAGTATTTCTCTTGTGATTTTAGATTATCTATAAAGTCACTCAAATCTTCTATATCACTATAATCTACTCCTACTTCTTTATTCTTATAACTTTGTTTTAATTTTGACAAATTGTTTTCTAGTTTTTTTACTTCACTCTTATAGTTACTGTAATCATCTTTGGTCTGTTTTAGTTGCTCTGCACTCTTTACTGCACTATCTACTGCTTGTGCTATCTCTACATACTCATTTTGTAATGTTAAGCTTATCTTTGCACTTCCATGCTTCTCATCTATATTTTGGCTATAACTATCTGTTGAGCTTAATATATTTACATCTCCAACCGTTGAGCTTAATGTTATACTATCTTCTGATTGTAAATTACTTCCTACTATATTTATATCACTTAAGCTATCTAAACTTATACTCTCTCGTGCTTTTAGGCTTGATGCATTATTTATAACTCTTTGAGAGCTTTGATCTACTTCATCAAATTGGGCACTTCCTAATTCAAACTTTAGTTTTGTATTACCTTTCATCAAATCTTTATATTGATCTTTTATTACACTTGTTATATCCGAAAGCCCTACTTCTATTTTTCTCTCAAAAGAGCTCATATTTTCTAAATCTTGGCTTGAACCAATATTTATCTCACCCGTATCTGCTTTTATATCAATATTGTTTGCTTCTAAATTTGAACCAACTATTGTTGTGCTTCCGCTATCTATTTTTATATCATTTTTTGCATTTAAGCTACTAGATACATTTGTAGAATTTACTTTATCATTTTTACTTATCTCTTGAGAATAAAGTGTTGTTTCAACTGGTACTATAAGTGATACTAATCCTGCTAAATTGAAGCTAGATTTCTCGTGTACCTCTTTTTTTGCTAGATATTCACTTTGACTTGCTATTAATATATCTTCCAATGCTTTTAGTTGGATATCTGCACCACTATTTATCTGGCTTGCAAGTATATTTATATCTTTTCCTGAATTTAAAACTATATTTGCAGCTTGTGTTTCAAGTAAAGCACTATTTAGTTTTAAAGCATCTGTTGAGCTAATATCCAAGCTCTTTTTCAATCCACCAAATGATGATTTATTTGTTTGATGTAGACTTCCCTCTTTATACTCTTTTGCTAAAATATTTATTGATTTATCTGCATCTACAACTATATTCTCTTTTGCTTTTAGTTTTGTGGCTTCTAGGTTTATATTATTCCCTGAATTTATATAAATATTCTCTGCATTAAACTCACTTGAATTTACACTCTCTTTATACTCCATATCTCTTGTTGTTTTTTTACTAAATGTTCCTTTTGTTGTTATCTGTCGGTCTGTATATCTTAGGCTATTTAAAGCTTGTACATTTACATCATTTTTGGCATTTAGATTTATATCATTTGTTGCATTTAGCTTACTTGCTTGTAGATTTATATCATTTCCACTTTGCATTATTATATTATTTGCTTCTATATCTGATATTTGATACTCTACATCTTTACTCTTATCAAATCCTCCACTAAAATATAGATTATGTCCACTCTCTTTTTTTATTGCATTTAGGTTTATATCTCCTTTTTCTGTTTGCAACACTACACTCTCTTGTGCTTTTATATTTGCTCCGATATTTGTAATATCTTCTTTTGCTTGGATTACTAAGTTTCCATTTGTAGCTTCTATAGTGCTTGTTTTTCCTATTTCGGTATTTGTAAAATCTCCATTTTTTACCTGTTTAGTTCCAAATAGAGTTCTCTTATTTAAAACACTATCTTCTGTATAGGTATTTGAATATGTCTCATTTATCACACTTCCATTTAGTGAAGCAATAGCTATTTCATCTCCTTTAATCTGCCCACCATTTTTATTTATAAAATCCTCATTTGAAATAAGTGTGGCTTTCCCACGAGATAGCAATACTCCCGAATTGTTTGTGATACTATTTGCTTTTACATTCATATTTTGATTTGATTTTATAGTTCCGCTGTTATTTAAACTCTCTTTTACATCTAACTCTATGTTATTTGCTATTATAGTTGCACCTTGAGATTTGTAATCTTTTGCCAAATATACAACAGGTACCAAAACTAGCTGTCCATCTACAATTTGCTCCTCCATCCAAACTATATCTTCTGTAAGATTATCTATTTGTTCTTTAGATAGAGGTTTACCCAATTCTAACTCTAAAATACCACTAAGATTTACTGCATTTTCCATCAATACTACAAACTGTTCATTCTCATTTTGGAAATCTGGATTTAAAACTCTTTGTCCTGTTTGTTTATAAATTGCATCACTTACTAATTTTGTTTCATAGGCTGCATCCCCTAATCTTTTTATTTTTCTATCTTGACTATATCCAACCTTATCAAAGAAATATGAACTTCCTATGTAGTTATCATAGTTTGTATATAAAGGATTACTCTCTACTAGATACTCTGGATTTTTATTTGGATTGGTTGTTGTAAATAGTGAATATCTATTTGTTGGTAGTTTATAGTTTCCCTCTTCATCTTTATTTAAAGGTATATTTTTAAACAAACTACTATTAAAAGAGTTATATGTATCAAACTCTAATGTTTTATTCTCTAGCATTCCATTTTCTAATTTATCTAAATTTGCAAATATTTTACCACCTGCTTGGATTGTAGAGTTTACACTATCTATTACCTCTACATTGTAAGTAGTTTGTCTACCTCTATAAGCTGAACGATTACTATGGTCTACACATTTTCCTAAAACTTTATGTTTACAATACCTCTCATTTTGATAGATATCTTTATGAGTTGTTACTAATTTTACAATATCTGTTGATATATTTGCTAAGGTATTAGCTTCTATATTTATATTATTTTGTGCGAATATTAATGAATAGTTATTTTTTATATTATTGCTTATTATATTCATATCATTACCTGATATGATAGAAGAGTAGATATAATTTTTATCATAACTCATAACATCTGTATATATTGTAAAAGCATTGTAGGTATTCCCAGTTCTATCTCTTGCTATTGTTTGTGTATTTATTCTTGTACCATTTTGAATCGATTTTGAATTTCCAGATTGTATATAAGAGCCTTTTATATTTGGATTACCAGCTAGATTTTCTAGGCTAAAAGCTTCTATATTTATATTTTTATTTTGAGTTTTTATTATTGCTTTATCATTTATAACTCTATTAGCTTTTATACTTATACTATTTTTTGCTTCAATAGTTGCCTTTTCATTTGCCAAATCTACTACACTACTATTTGTACTATTTAAAAGAGTATCTTCTACATATAAATTTACACTATCGTTTGAATAAATAGTATTATAATTTGTAAGATTTTTAGCAGTTATATCTATATCTTTATTAAGTGTTGCTATTGCATTTTTATTTACAATATCATTGGCTTTCAAACTAATACTGTTTTGTGCAATAATAAGTTCTTCATTCGTTATATCATTTTTTGCTTCCATATTTATACTATTTGCATAAACAATATTTGTATTTATAGAGTCATTTTTAGAAACTATATCTACATCTTTTTCTGAACTTACTTTATCTAAAAATATTTTCCCATCTGCACTTAAAACTAAACTATCTTGAGCAATTATCTCAATAGGAAGATTTACTCCTACACCTTTTTGTGTTCCAATTAAGCTTATTTTATTTGCATATATTCCACCCAAAGAGCTAGAGTCTAATGATAAAAGTGGTTTCTCTTTTACTACATCTTCTATATTTTTAATAGTTCCATCTTGTAATATCTTATTCTCTCCAGTTACTACATCAAGATTTTGTGCATATATTTTTGCATTCAAACTAACTGTCTTTGCATAAAGTTCTGCTTTATTTACATTTGAAACATTTAAGCCACTTCCATCTATATCTATTTGTCCAGTTTTTATATCAAACCCTCTTAGCTCATGATTAATAATATTTGGATTTCCTGTTGTGATAGTTGCTTTATAAGTATTTATAAATCCAGCACCATTTATATAAATACCATTTGGGTTTGCTACAACTACAGATGCCCTATCTCCTGCTACTTCTGTAAATCCTTTTAAATATGTCCTATTTTTACTTGTTACTTCATTTAAAATTGTTTTTGCTGTACCATTTCTTAAGTTCTCATTTCCATAAATATAACCTGCAAGTTGTGTATTTACCTCTTGCTTATTTGAGTTATTTAAAATAAGTCCATCTTTATTCACATTATAATCGCTAAACTTATTGTGAGATAAACCACTTTGAGTTGGAGCCACTATATTTACAACTGGAACCCCATTTCTAGCTTTTTCTATATTTGCTTGATTATTTTTTGGTGCAGTTGTATCTACTGCCAAATTATTAGCTATTAGAGTTTGTTGTAAAAACAAGCTTGTTGTTATTTGTAATGAAATTATTTTTTTTATATAATTTTTCATTTTTATTCCCCCCTCCTAAAAACTATAAACTATACTAAATCCATAAAAATCAGAGCTTTGCTCTTTTGTATATTCTGTCTCTTTTTTAGGTCTATTATAAAAGATTTCAAAACTCACATCTTTGTAATAAAATCTACTTCCAAATGCTGTTCCACTTATACTTCCAGCATTACTATAAATATTATCATCTATATATCCATAATCAAAACCTACATAAGGCATAATTACAACTTGGCTTATATAATATCTTTGTAAGATTTCATTTCTTAAATAAAATCCCTTATTTCCACTCAAACTTATATTATTGAAGCCTCTAACACTATAAATCCCACCTACACTTATCTCTTCTGTTCCAAAAAGATTATTATTTGAATATTGACCTCTAAACAATAAGTTATATTGTAAATTATGTAATTTATCAAAATATTTATTAAAACCAAAATCTAAAGTAAATTTATCAAAATAGATATTTTGTTCAGAAAACTCCTCTTTTAAACCTGATATACCTTTATGATATAAAAGCTTACTATAAAAATCAAAACTATTTGATACATAACTATGTTTATATCCAAATCCAATAGGTCTAATTTTATAACTTTGTAAATCAAGTTTTGCATTATTTAAATAATTTCTTGTACTCTTATCTTCATAATTAATTATAAAACTAAGATTATTGTTAATATTATGAAAAAGCTTATATTCCATCTCTACACCAAAAGAGTAATTATCACCATTTGAAAGAAAATCATTTCCAAAGAAATCACTATTTATCTGTTTATAGTTTGAGTAATTATAAAAAAGATTAAATAAAGCTCTTTCAATAGGAACTGAATAATTTATAGAACTACCTATAGTTTTATTTTTTGTTTTTAAGGCATTATTTGTAGTATTTAAATTAAAAGATAAAATATCATTTATATTTAAAAGGTTTTCATAATTTAAATTATTATATATCTGATATTTACCTGTATAATCTGTTCCAAAATTATTTACTCCAATAGTTCCATAATATGAATTTTTTTGGCTATTATTTTCTATATATATCTTTGTATAAAATGGTTCATTACCAGCATATAATTGTAAATCTAAATTTTGTGAATTTAATCTATCACCTTGCATAAGAGCTACTTCTAAATCTTTTATATTTAAAACTCTATTTTTATAATTTAAATAAAGATTTGAACTATTTACATCTTTTGATAAAATTTCTTCTATTTTTCCTTCAAATACATCTATAACAAAACTATTATTATTTAAATCTTGAGCTTTTATATAAGCTTTACTTGTAATAAATCCACTATCTATATATTTATTTGTAATTTTATCTCTTAAATTTGATAAATTTCTAATACCATTACATCTGTTTAAATATGGTTCAATAATTTTATCAAAATAACCATCTTCAAAAACAGTAACACCTCTTATATAAATATTTTTGATATTTATACAACTTTTTTCATCTAGGTCTTGATCTATTTTTATTATATTTTTATCAAAAAGCTTTTCATTTTTTTTTGCTTTATTTGCTTTTTGCTCTTCAAATACTCTTTTTTGTTCTAAGTCTTGGATTTGTTTATTTACTATATCTAAAGGAGTGTTTGCATATATATTTAGAGTTATAAAGAAAAATATATAAATATTTCTCATTTTTTATGTTTCCCCTTACACTATTAATTTATAAGCGAATGTGTAGTTTCACTTATAAACTATATTTTATAAAGAAATTTTAAGCAGTAAGACCTTTTGATTCAATAAACTCTTCGTAAGTTCCTTTGAAGTCTAAAATTGAGCCATCTGCTTGAATCTCAATAATTCTATTTGCATAAGCATCAAGGAGCTCTCTATCGTGAGATACACAAATTACAGATCCCGCATATTGGTGAAGTCCTTCACCTAAAGCAATAATTGCCTCAAGGTCAAGGTGGTTTGTAGGTTCATCAAGAACTAAAAAATTTCCTTGCTCAAGCATGATTTTAGAGAGCATCATTCGATGTTTTTCTCCCCCACTACAAGCATCTACTTTTTTCTCTTGTTCTTGTCCATTAAAAAGCATTCTTCCTAAACAGTTTCTAATCTCTGCTATATCAGCATCTCTATCAAAACCTCTTAACCAATCATAAAGTGTCATATCACCTTTTATAATATCTGTTGTATTTTGTGGGAAATATGAGTTTTGAATAGTTGCTCCCCATAAAATCTCTCCACTATCAGCTTTTATATTACCCATTAAAATTTCACATAAAGTTGTTTTTCCTATACCATTTGCTCCAATTAAAGCTATTTTATCACCTTTTTCTAAAGTAAATGATACATCTTTTAATACAACTTTATCTCCATAAGATTTTGAGATATTTTTAACAGTTAAAAGCTCTTTTCCAACCTCTCTTTTTTGTCTAAAAATAATAGATGGATCTCTTCTACTTGATACTTCAATAGCTTGAATATCAAGTTTATCAAGTTGTTTTTGTCTACTTGTAGCTTGTTTTGCTTTTGAAGCATTTGCACTAAATCTAGCAATAAACTTCTCAAGCTCCTCTTTCTCTTTTTGTTTTTTATTTACATCTGCTTGTTGTTGTTTTGCAATTAATGTAGAAGCTATATACCAATCATCATAAGTTCCACTAAACTCTCTAATTTTTTTGAAATCAACATCAAGTATATTTGTACAAACAGCATTTAAAAAGTGTCTATCGTGAGAGATAACTACCATTGTACCATCGTGGTGTTGAAGTTGATTTTCAAGCCATGAAATAGTTTCAATATCAAGGTTATTTGTAGGTTCATCTAAAAATAGAATATCAGGTTTAGGGAAAAGAACTTGTGCTAAAAGAACTTTAACTTTATCACCACCTGTTAGAGTGCTCATTAAATTTTGTTGAGTTGAAGCTGGAAATCCTAAATCCTCTAAAATCTTTGTAACTTTAATATCATACTCATAAGTTGGATCCTCTTCACAACAAATAATCTCAAGCTCTGCTAGCCTATTATTTATCTCATCAGTAAACTCAGGACTCATATAAAGCTCTTCTTTCTCTTTTATAGCATCATAAAGTCTTTTATTTCCCATTAAAACTGTATCAAATATTGAAAAGTTTTCATAAGCAAATTGATTTTGTGATAAAACTCCAACTTTTTTTCCATTTTGAATTTGCACTTCACCTTCAGTTGCCTCTTCTTGACCTGAAAGAATTTTTAAGAAAGTTGTTTTTCCAGCACCATTTGCTCCTATAAGTCCATATCTTTTCCCGCTATCAAGTTTTAAGTTTATATCCGCAAAAAGAACTCTAGCACCAAATGCTTTTTTTAAATTAACTGTTTGAACCATATTCTAATAACTCCATTTTGTATAATTTTATTGATTAATTTTTGGCGATTATATCCAAATTAAAAAGTTTTTGCCTTAAGAGTGAGCTTAAAGCTCTTTCTCAAAAGCAAGTTTCATAATATCATCTTCACTTATAATATCGCTATTATCTTCATTTGGTGGATTTTTAATCCATAAAACTTTTGTTTTTAGTTGATCAAGTTGATATTTTGTAAGATTTTTTATAAGTTGATCTGTTACCATCTCTTTTGTTAAAGTATTTGCATTTAACATCTTTTTTATAACTTTCTCTAAGTTTTTCTTTGTAGATTCAAATGCTTTCTCCTCATCTGTTAAAGAGATATACTCCTCATCAAGATATTTCATAACAGCATCACCTGGATATTTATAAGTTGTAATCCCTTTGTAGTTATATTTTTGACATTTTAGTCTTGGAATATAAACTCCCGTAAATACATACCCTAAAACTGTATTTATCCCTTCAAGTGTTCTTAATGGATTGTGAGAGCAGATATAGTCATCTTTTACAACAGTTGGAGAGTTTTGAAGAGATGTAATATTATTATGTAAAATTACAAAACTTCCTTTAACCTCTTTTGGTCCTCCTCTTAAAGATACCAACTCATTTTTATGAGCAAAAAAACTTCCACCAACTCTTGTTGGGCAACCTTCTAAAGATACAAGCTCATTTTCACTTATATCAAAATCTCCATCAACATAATTAAAATTTAAAGGTAATTTTGTAAGGTTTGGAAGTCTATTTGAAAGTTTTACATCACCTTGAACATCAACAGAGTTATCAGGCAAAATTGTAGTTCCTTTTATATCAAACTTATCAAGCCAAGCTTGTATATCTTCAGCATTTGTAAGAGCAACTAAAGGTCTGTAAATATGAGAAACTGCCTCTCTACCATTATATTTATATACTTGATCCTCTTCTGATTTTGGATTGATATTTAACTTAATATCTGTAATTAAATCTCCACCAATCTCATCAGCAACACCATCAAGTTCAGTTATTCTGTTTGTATTACAAATATAATCTTGTTTAACTGTAATTGGTCCACCAATTAAGCTCTCCAAAATATTATTTGAACAATCAAAATATGTATCAATACTTTTTGGACCACCTTCAAGTGTAGTTAGACGATTATTATTACACTTAAAGTGTCCTCTTACAGTTCTTGGACTAGCTTTTATTGATGTTAGTTCATTAAATGAGCAATCATAAAAACCTTTTACCTCTTTTGGACCATAAGATAGGTTTTTTAGATTATTATGAGAACAATCAAAATCACCAACCTCAACAGGACAATCAAATAAAGATGTTAGTTTATTGTGTGAACAGTTAAAATCTTTCATAACAATTTTTGGACAACCCTCAAGGCTAGGAAGTTCATTGTTACTTATATCAAAATAACCATCAATTCTATCAAACTTAACTGGAAGTTTCTCTCCTTTTAACTTTTCACTTAAGTTTACATTACCTTGAACTGAAACATAAAAATCATCTGAAATATGGTAGTTACTTATACCATACTCTCTTAACCAATTTTCTATCTCACTAACATTAACTAGCATTTAATCCCTTATTTAATAAAAATATTGATTATATTAGCATTTTACAGCTTTAGTTAATATATTCAACAATTTTGTCTAAATCTTCTCTTAACTGTTTACTTTGCTCTTTTATTCTATATCCAAAAGGAACAATTACACTTAGTTGATACTCTTTTGTATTTAAGTTTAAAACTTTTTCTACATTTTGTTTTTCAAACCCTTCAATTGGACAAGAATCAATTCCTTTAATAGCTGCAGCTGTCATCATATTTGCCATTGCAATATATGTTTGTCTTGATGTCCAAGCAAGAGTTTTTTCATCGCTGCTAAAAGTATCTTCTAAGTGACTTGAATATTTTTTAATATAAGCTTCAACCATATCCTTAGGTAGTCCTCTTCTATTAAACTTTCTTAAAACTTCACTTGAAGTTGGTTTTGTACTTTCAATTGCTGCTAAAATTACAACTAAGTGTGAGCAAGTTGTAATTTGTGGTTGATCCCAACAAAAAGGTCTTATTTTTGCTTTTAATTCAGGATTTGTAATAACCAAAAATTTCCAAGGCTCTTGTCCAAATGAGCTAGGAGATTTTCTTCCTGCTTCAAGAATATATTTTATATCTTCTTCACTAATCTTTTTTGTATCATCAAATACTTTACAAGCATGTCTAAAATCCATTGCTTCCATAAAAGTTTTTTCCATATTTTTCTCCTATTAATCTATTTTGTAATTTTATAAAAAATTCTCTCTTAAAGTCTCTTCAAATTTAGCTAACTCTTTATTTAAATCCAAATCACCTTTAAAAATATCGTGAACAGAGTAAGTTTTTAAAGGCTCTAATCCAACAAATTGAAAAGTTTTATGAGTAGCAACATTTGCTTCATCTAATGATAATCCATCAAAAAAACCATTTGGATTATTAAATTCACTCTTTGGACAGTTGTAAGTGATACTTAACATATATTTTTTACCCTTTAAAAGTCCTCCACTTCCATAAGTTTTACTCTCATCACTTCTACTTCTTCCATCACTTGTATAGTGTCTTCCTTGAGTAAAAGTCTCATCAAAATATTTTTTAGCTATCCAAGGAACTCCCATCCAATAAACAGGATATTGAAATAAAACTGCATCAGCCCACTCAAACTTCTCACACTCCTCTTTTACATCATAACCTTTTTCAATGTGTGTATATTTAACTTCAAAACCATTTTCTTTAAAAAATTTATTTGCTTTCTCTATTATTTTATTTGTTAATTCACCACGTGCAACTACATCATAATATTGATGTCCATTTATAATTAAAACTTTTTTCATATATATCCTTTATAAAATTATTTAAAACAATAATGTACCAAAATAATCTTAATCTCTATATTAAATAATTAAATCATATTATGATAAAGTTCCACTTTACTTATGAAAAAGGTTGATTTTGGAAAATATATTATTAATTTTATTTGCACTATTTTTAGGGTATATGTTAAATCGTTTAAATATTATGCAAAGGGATGGTTCAATTGCTTTAAATAAATTTGTACTTTATGTATCATATCCTGCAATTGTACTTTTACAAACACCAAAAATAAGCTTCTCTTTGGAGCTTATGATTCCAGCAATTGTTGCTTGGCTTGTTATGACATTAAGTGCTTTTTTAATTCTTTTTTTATCAAAGATTTTTGATTTTAGTAAAGAGGTAACTGGAAGCTTAATGCTAGTTGCTATTTTGACAAATAGCTCATTTTTGGGTATTCCACTACTTGATACATATTTGCCAAATGATAATTTCATGCCATATTTACTAGTTTATGATCAACTAGGAACCTTTTTGGCATTTGCAATATATGGAACATTTATAGTCTCACTATATACAAGCAAAACAAAGGTTACTTTTAAGCTAATCACTATAAAAGTTCTAACTTTCCCACCGTTTTTAACGCTAGTTTTTGCTCTATTTTTAGTTGGAGTGGAGTTTAATCCAACTATTACAAAAGTATTAGAGGCTTTTGCTCTAACAACTGTTCCAGTAGCACTTGTAGCAGCAGGACTTCAACTTCAACTTAAACTTCCCAAAGAGGATATAAAACCTTTTAGTGTAGCTTTATTTGTTAAACTTATTTTTGCTCCAATTATTGCAATTATTGTTTGTAAAATTTTTGGATGGAATAATCTAGCAGGAACTGTATCAATACTAGAAGCGGCAATGGCTCCAATGATAACAGCAGGTGCAATAGCAGCAATGGCTGGACTTGCTCCAAGACTTAGTTCTGCAATTGTTGGTTATGGAATTTTAATCTCATTTGTTACTACATATTTTTTCTCTTTAATTATCTAAAGAGTTTTACTAAAGATTAACTATATTTTAGTACTATTAGCACAAAATTTAAAAAAAGGAAAAAAATGTTAAAAACAGTAAAAAATGCTCTATTTTTATCAATATTTTTATTAACTTTTTCACAAGCTAATCTTATTGAATTAAAAAAGAGTGAATATGCACAATTTGAGAATTTAGAGCT
This sequence comes from Aliarcobacter skirrowii CCUG 10374, assembly GCF_003544835.1. Lineage (NCBI taxonomy): Bacteria > Pseudomonadati > Campylobacterota > Epsilonproteobacteria > Campylobacterales > Arcobacteraceae > Aliarcobacter > Aliarcobacter skirrowii. The sequence continues at coordinate 1,472,553 of NZ_CP032099.1, forward strand.
TTTAAAAAGAAACTCTATAACTGTTGAAAAAGCTTTTAATGCAGGAGAGTTATATATTTTAAAAATATCAGCTCAGGGTGCAAAAGATGAGATTTTTGTAACAAAAGATAAAAAATATGTAATAAGTGGAACAGTAATAAATAGTTCAAATGGAACTCAACTAAAATCTCCTGTTGATTTAACACCACTTAAAAATAAAGAGGCTTTTATTTATGGAAATGGAGATAAAGAGTTAATTCTTTTTACAGACCCACAATGTCCATATTGTAAAAAATTTGAGTCATATTTTGAACAGATTAAAGATAAAGTAAAAATCAAAGTATTTTTTTATCCACTTGATTTTCATAAAGAGGCAAGAGATATTAGCAAATATATACTAAGTCAAAAAACTACAAAAGAGAAAATTGATGCTTTTTTTGAGTTTGAAATTGGAGATGATTTAACAAAAATTAAAAATATGAAATACTCAAAATCTCAAAATGAGAGTTTAGAGAAAATTTTAGATGAGCATTTAAAACTTGGAACAAACTTAGGAGTTCAAGGAACACCAGCACTTTTTGATAAAGATGGAAATAGTATTATTTGGGTAAAACTTCTATCTGATTATAACATTAGTGTTAAATAGCAAAATTTATTTACTTTTTATATCTTTGTGTTAAAATTTCAGTCTTAGATCTCAGGTTGAGATTCCATCACTGAATTTTTAATTTATAGAATGGACAAAATTAAAGTATAATTTTGGAGATTCATTTGAATAATCTAAATCACTGTATATCTATATTTACAGGTGATATACCACCATCAAAAGCCTTATTCTTAAAACTTGAAAATGCTTTTTTACTTGCTAATACTCATGAAATAATAGAAATTGTTTCACAAAAAGCCAATATTGAAACAGAACTTCGTGGTTGGGCAAAGTTAAGAGGTCATTTATATTTAGGGCGAGAAAGTTTAAAAAATCAATACTCTTATAAAATTCAGAAAATATCAAAGAATAGTTTTTCACAAAAAGCTTCTTGGGATAAAAAGATGAAAGGTATTGACACTTCTAATCCAAAACTAAAAGATTTGAACTTAAGTGATGAAATACTAATTAAAGCACCAGAAAATAATGGACTTTTAACAAGAGGAATTATAACTCAAGAAAATAGTCCTATTTACGACTTTGAATTATCTTTTAAGGAACAAGTTTGGTCAAACCCAATCTCAGTTTTATATGAAGAAGGGAAAAATTTACAATGGAATGCAACAACAGATATTCCTTGGAATGAAATTCCTGAGTTTAATCCAGTTTTAGAAAAGGCAATTTGTCAGATTATGACATATTTAGTTGAAAATGAATTTTCAGCTTTATATATTCCTGGAAAATTTATAAGTAAAATAAATCCATACTATATGGAAGTTCCACTTTTTTTATCATCACTAATGAATGATGAATCAAGACATATTGAAGTATTTACAAAAAGAGCAAATGCAAATGGCGGAGGATTTCAATATTCAAGTGAAGTTACTCAGCGTTCACTTTTTTCATTATTTAAAGAAGATGATTATATTAAAAGCTCTTTTTTACTTCATGTTATGGGAGAAGGAACTTTTGTTGATTTATTAACTTTTTTAGAAAAATATATGCCAGATGAAGCTACAAAAAAGATTATAAGATTATCAAAAAGAGATGAAATGAGACATGTTGCTTATGGGATTGAACATGTAAAATCTGCCATTGAACAAAATCCAAATAGGATAAATGCTCTAAAAAACAGTGCTTTTAAAAGAAAAGAGTTTATGGATGAAATAAGTAGTGAATCATCTTTATTACTTGAATCTTTAGCAATTCTTGCAGGTGGAAGCGATGAGCCAAATGACTATAAAAAAGGATTTGATTTAGTTGAAGATTTAAAACAAAAAATGAATGAAAATAGGATAAAAAGATTAGTTAGTATAGGTATTGATGAAGATTTAGCGAATGATATTTCAAAAGCACACACACCAAATTTTATGTAATAGGAAAAAAAATGTTAAATTTATATAATGAAATGATAGAGTTTGCAAAAGATAATATTGCACCATTTACAACACAAGTTGATGCGGAAGGAAAATTTCCAGTTGATAGTTTTAAAGCTATAAAAGATAAAAAATTAACAGGTCTTTTAGTTCCAAAAGAGTTCGGAGGAATGGGATTTGGTTTTTATGAACATACGCAAACTGTTTTAGCATTTGCAAATTATTGTGCAACAACAGCTTTATGTTATATGATGCATAATGTTGCTACAAATTGTTTAGCAACTCATGGAAGTGAAGAGTTAAAAAAAGAGTTTTTACCAAAAATTGCAAATGGCGAAATTATGTTAGCACTTGCTTATAGTGAAAGTGGTACAGGAACTCATTTTTATAATCCAGAAATCAAAGTTACTAAAGATGGACAAACTTTAAGTATGAATGGAAGAAAAAGTTTTGTTACATCAGCACAATATGCAGATTATTATTTAATTGATGCAAACTCATTTGATAGTGAAGGACTAGATAATTGGCTGGTTTCAAAAGATTTAGCAGGGATTACTTTTGAACATAGTGCTTGGAATGGACTTGGAATGAGAGGAAATGCTTCTTGCCCAATGATTTTAGAAAATGTAAAAATTGATGAAAGATTTAGAATTGGAGCAGCAGGAAGCGGATTAGATCAAATATTTAATACTGTTGGTCCATTTTTTATAATGGGATTAGCAGCTGTTTATAGTGGAGTTGCATTAAATGCAAGTAATTCAATAATTGATTACTCAATGAATAGAAAATATAGTGATAATTCAGCACTTTGTGGTATTCCAACTGTTCAAAATCATATTTCAGATATCTATTCAAAAGCTGCAAGTGCAAAATACTTTACATTAAGTGCAGCAAAAAGTGTAATTGAAGCAGACCCAATGGCACAAGCAAATGTATTAGCAGCAAGAATTCATGCTTCATCTATGGCTGTTGATGTTTGTACAACTGCCATGAAAATTGGTGGAGGAACTGCTTATGCCAAAAGAATAAATATTGAAAGACTTTTAAGAGATTCTCTAGCGGCTGCTGTTATGGCACCAAGTACTGATGTTCTTACAACTTGGCTTGGAAAAGCTTTAACAAATCAAGAAATAATTTAAGGAGAAAAAATGAAAAAACCAATAGTTGTAGGTTCAGTTGCTTATGACCCAAAAATCGTAACAATTTGGGATATCATAAGAGATTATTTTAATGATAATGGTGTAAGACTTGATTATGTTCTTTTTTCAAATTATGAAGCACAAATTGAGTATTTATTAAGTGGAAAAATTGATATAGCTTGGAATACAAATGTTGCTTGGGTGAGAACTTATGAATTAAGTAATCATAAAGCACAAGCACTTTTGATGAGAGATACAGATATTGATTTTAAATCAGTATTTATTACAAAAGCAAAAAGTGGTATAAAATCAGTTCAAGATTTAAAAGGTAAAAAGTTTGGACTTGGAAGTGCAGATTCAGCACAAGCTGCAATTTTACCTCTAAAATATTTACAAAATGAATTAGGTGAATCTATCAAAGATGTTGAAATAGTTAAATTCAATTCTGATTTAGGAAAACATGGAGATACAGGAAGAAGCGAATTTGATGTACTTGAAGCAATAAAAAATGATAAACTTGATGCTGGTGCGATTGGTATTAGTACTTGGGTTAGAGTACTTGAAGAAGGACTATTTCCAGCAGGTGAAATAGAGTCTTTTTACACTAGTGAAGGTTATTGTCATTGTAATTTTACAGCACTAAATTCTTTAGATGAAAAAGTAAAAAAAATATTCGTAGATATGATGCTTTCGCAAGATCCAAATGAACCAATAATTAAAAAAATGATGCAAATGGAAGGTCTTAATAAATGGGTTATTACAACAGAAAAAGAACTTAAAGGGTATGATGTTTTAACACAAGCTATGAAAGAGCAAAATTTAATCAAAAATAACTGGTAAAATAGTGGGCATTAGCTTCCACTATTTAACAAAAAAGAGAACTAAAAAATATCCTATAAAACATAAATATATAAATAGAAGTAAAGTTAAATAAAAGGGTTTTATTCCAACCTCTTTAAACTTTTTAAGATTTGTATTTAATCCTAAAGCAAACATTGCCATTGTTAAAACTGTCATATCTATGTAATTTATTGTCTCTATTGTTTTAATATTTAAAAAATCAAAAGAGTTAAAAGCAACAACAACTATAAAAATTACTGCAAACCAAGGAATTATGATTTTGCTTTTTGCTTTTATATTTTCACTATTTGGGAATTTAATCAAAAAATATGATAAAAGAAGTAAAAATGGAACCAAAAACATAACTCTAATCATTTTTACAATTATTGCACTATTTGTAGCTTCATCACTTACCATATTTCCAGCTGCAACAACATTTGCAACTTCATGTAAAACTGCACCAAAATAGATTCCTATTTGATTATTATCCAAAGGTATTAATCCAATATTGTATAAAAAAGGTAACAAAAACATCCCAATTGATCCAAAAATAACAACAAAAGATACAGCAATTGCACTTTTATATGATTCATTTTTTACAACGCTAGATGTTGCCATAACAGCAGCTGCTCCACAAATAGATGCTCCTGAACTACATAAAATTGAAACTTCTCTATCAAGTTTTAATACTTTAACTCCAATAAAATACCCTAAAATAAAAGTTGAAAAAACTATAAAAAAGGCTACAAAAACTCCACCAAAACCAACATCTGCAATATCTTGAAAACTAAGTCTAAAACCATACAATATAATTCCAACTCTTAGAAGTTTTTTTGCACTAAATGTTATAGCTTGATTATATTTATCAAAAAAGCTCTCTTTTATTGTATTTGCAAAAAATATCCCTAAAATAATTCCAACGATTAATGGGCTTATTGCCAAACTTGAAACTATTTTTGAATTTGCAATAGATATTGATATTATTGCAAAAACAAAGATTACTAATGTTCCTATTATTAATAATTTTATATCTTGATTATTTGTTTTCACAATAAATCTCCTTTAATTTTAAAACTATATTCTTATTTTTTTAATTTGTAAAATATATTATTTTTAATATAATAATAAATAATTTTAATAAGGAAAAATATGACACTAAAAGAGTTAAGTTTTTTTTATAAACTTTGTGAAAATCCCCAAGTAACACAGGTGGCAAGTGAGTTAAATATAAGTCAATCAGCTATTTCATTAGCTATAAAATCACTTGAAAGTAGTCTAAATGAACAACTATTTGATAGAATTGGTAAAAAATTAATACTAAATGAAAAGGGGAAATATTTTAAAGAAAAAACTTACTCTCACTACTTAGCACTTTTTGATGCAAGAACAATTTTTCAAGAGAATAAACTAGCTGGACATATAAAAATAGCATCAAGCAAAACAATATCAAACTACATTATGCCTAATATTTATTTTGATTTTTTATCAAAATATAAGGATGTAAAACTCGATATTTTAACAATAAATTCAAGCAAAATAATAGATAAAATTTTAAAAAGTGAGTTAGATATTGGGCTTATTGAAGTAGATATACAAAATAGTAATTTAGTAAAAGAGAAGTTATCAAATGATGAGCTAGTAGTTGTTACAAGTGATAAAGAGTATAAAAAAGAGAGTTTTATTGATACTATTGATAAAAAATGGATTTTAAGAGAGCTTGGAAGTGGAACAAGGGAGATTTTTATAGCAAAAATTGGAGAAATTGCAAAAGAGTTAGATATTTTTATGCAACTACAAGATTTTGAAGAGATAAAAACTATTGTTTTAAACAACTCAAATACAGTAACTGCTATTTCAAAAGTAGTTGTGAAAAAAGAGTTAGAAGAGAAAAAATTGTTTGAAATAAAATTAAAAAATTTAAAGCTACAAAGAGAGTTCTATCTAATTTATCATAAAGATAAATCAAAAAATCTACTTTTTGAAACCTTTATTGAGTTTATAAAAAGTAGATTTAATTAATATATTTTATTTTTGCCTTAAAATTATAATTGTAGCAATTGCTGAAAGCAAAATACCTATAAAAACTCCTAAAGAGATAGTCTGTTTTTCAAAAATAAACATTATTAAAGCAACCAAAGATGGACTTATATAAATATATGCCATAACTTTTTTTGGTCCTAAAATAAGTGTTGCTTTTTGATATAAAAATAGCGTTAAAATTGTTGTTGCAACTACTAAATATAACATTGAAAATAGTAAATTACCCTCAATTTTTTCCCACTCATAAGGAATATCTAAAATCCACATTGTAAAGCTCATCCAGATTATTCCAGCCATTAAAGTAGAAAAAACAAGCACAATAATATCATCATCTTTTTTATATAAAACTTTTAAAAATATTGAATAAAGTGCCATAGATAAAGAGGCTATTAAAAATATAATATCTCCTTGATTTAGAGAAAATTTTAATAAAAGTTCTAAATTGGCTTTAAAAACAACTATTAAAGTAGAGATTATTCCTATTATGTAAACAATCAACTGAGCTAAAGGAATCTTCTCTTTAAAGAAAAAGATACATAAAATTGCAGTCATTAAAGGAACTAAAGTATAAATTGAGCCTGTATTTAAAACTGTTGTATACTCCAAAGCTTTGAACATACCAATAAAATATAAAGAGTAAAAAAGGCTTATAACCATAGCTTTTGGTAAGAATTTTGGTACAGCTTTTACTCTATTTTTATTAAAAATTACAAGTGGTGATAAAAAAATAAGTGCTAAAACAAATCTATAAAGAGTTAATGATATTGCATCTATTGTGCTTGAAAGTTTATATGATGCAAGAAATGATCCTGCTATAAAAATTGTTGCTATTACTACATAAATATGAGCTTTTGTTGATTGTTGCAAAACTTTACCTTAATTGATTTTTATTTATATTTTATCTAATATTTACTAAAATACGCCCCTACAAAAGCTAGGACGACCTAGCCTCTTTACTCATTCAAGGACGGCCTTAAATTTTTCAAAAGGATTTTTATGAGTTGGACAATACTATTTTTAGCAGGTATTTTTGAGATATTTTGGGCAGTTGGTTTAAAATATAGTGATGGATTTACAAAACTAATTCCTACAATTTTTACTATTATTACTATGATTATTAGTTTTTATCTTCTTAGTCTTGCTTTAAAAGCTCTTCCTATTGGTACAGCTTATGCTGTTTGGGTAGGTATTGGAACTGTTGGAACTGTAATTGCTGGAATTATGCTTTTTGGTGAATCTATGACTTTAATTAGAGTTATAAGTATTTTATTTATTCTTATAGGAATAGTTGGTCTTAAATTTACTACAAACTAAAAATATATGTAAAAGTTGAGCCTTGATTCTCTTTTGAGTCTAGCTCAATTTTTATACCATTTTTATCACAAATATTTTTTACAATACTAAGACCTATCCCAAAACCACCTGTTATATTATCGCCTCTATAATATCTTTTAAAAACAGTTGATGTATCTTTTATACCAACTCCTTCATCTTTAAAAACAAGCCTTATATTTTTATCATCTTTTATTAAACTAATATAAATATTTGAATCATTTTTTGAATATTTTATTGCATTTGATAGATTATTATCAATTATTCTATAAGCTTCAATCTCATTAAAAACTATTTCAATATTTGCTTCTATATTTTTATGAAAAACTATATTTCTAGCAACTGCTAAGTCATTGAAAAACTCAACTCTTTTTTCTAAAAATGAAGATAAATTAATATCTGTTTTTAACTCTTTTACCTCATGTTGTTGCATGTAATACTCTAAATCTTCATAAATAATTGTCATGTTTTTTAAAGCAGATTTTACTCTTAAAATATTTTTATCATTTCTTAATCTCATTGATAACATATCAATATTTATTCTAGCAACTCCTATTGGGGTTTTAAGTTCATGCATAGCATCTTTTAAAAACTCATCTAAATAGATATTTAATTTTTTATATGGCTCAATGCTCTGTTTTATTACAAAAAATGAGAGTAAAAATATAAAAAAAGTAACTATTGAGATAAGTATTAAGGCATTATAAATAACCTCACTATAATCAACCTTTTTGCAAACAATTAAAAATGAAGCATCTAAAATATTTTGATTTAACTCTTTTTGATAACAAAATCTATCGTTAAATTTTTTAAAATCTTCATAAAAAAACTCTAAAGATTGATTTGAAGAGAATATTTCATTTTTATTTTTATCAAAAATTGAAGAGAAATATATGTTTGATCTTGGATAATAAAATATATTGTTGTTCTGCCTTTCAAAATAATCTATTTTCAAAACAATTTGATTTGCATAATTTTGTAAATCTATCTTATCTTTTATATCTTGATTATTTTTTGTTGCATCTATATAAAAATATATTGGAATTAGAGCTATTAAAAGTGTAATTGTTACTTGAATTACAATATATTTTAGTTCTGATTTACTACTTATCAATTTTATAACCTAAAAATCTCTTTGTTTTAATAAAATCTTTGTCTGTTTTTTCTCTAACTCTTTTTATACACATTCTAATATCTGCATAAGATATATCTTTATTTTCCCAAACATTTTCATGTAAAGACTCAATAGATACAAAAAAACCTCTATTTTGTACCAAAAAAGATAGAAGTTCAAGCTCTTTTGCTGATAAATCAACCACCTCTTCATCTCTATAAAGAAGAGATTTTTGTATGTTGTATTTAAATCCTAACTCAAGCTCAATGCAATCATCACTTGAATTAAAATGATTTTTTATAAGTGCCTCTATTCTAAATTTTAGCTCAATCATATCAAAAGGTTTTCTAATATAATCATTGCAACCAAGAGTGTATCCACGGCTTAAATCTTTTATATCTGTAAGTGAAGTTAAAATTATAATTGGAGTATCAATAGAGGCTTCTCTTACATGCTTTACAAGCTCAAATCCATCCATCTTTGGAACTCTTATATCAAGTAACAATAAATCATACCTTTTTTCAAAAATTGAGTTTAAAGCATCTTCTCCATTATCAAAATCATCAACTACAAAATCAAGCTCTTCTAAAAACTCCTTAATTGAAATTTTATATAAATAGTCATCTTCTAGCAACAATATTTTTATCATCTAATTATTATCTCTTTTTTTAAAATATCTTTATTATCATTTTTTTCATCTTTTATTTCAACATCTATAAAGTAATCATATTTTGGTAAATATCTAAAGTTGTTTATATTTTTATCAAAACTAATAAACAAAACTCCAACACTTTTATTTTCAAACTCTCCTAAAGGAATTTGAGTAAAAATCCTACTATCTAGTTGATAATAAAACTTATCTTTTTTTAAAAATTGTGGATTTTTTTCTAAAATATCTAATAATCCTTTTGTAAAACTACTCTCCAAAATAGCATAATCTTTAAACTTTTGATTATTTTGGTGATAAGTTGCAATTTTTAAATAATCTTTCTCTAGCATAATTACAGAGTCTATCCCTAAAGTTTTAAGCCTATTTACAAGAGATTTAAAATCAACTATTACTTCAAGAGAACCTATAAATATATTTTTATCATTATAAATTGGTACAATCGCTTTTATGTTAAATCGTTTTCCTAATTCACTTGAAACATAAGGTTCATTTTGGTTTTTAACCTTTACAAGACCCTCTCTAAAACTATCAAGTTTTAATCCAAAATCTTTATCTTCCCAACTTCTTGTAAATACCTCTAAATCTTTTGTATGAATTTGAACATCTATGCTATTTTTTGTATATGTTTTTATAATATTTAAAAGTTTTAAAAGCTCTTTTTTTAACTCTATACTATTTTTATTTTCTAAATTTTTAACAATCTCTTGATTTCGTGAAAACATTAAAGCTAAAGACAAAGCTTGATTTTTTTGGTTTTCTAACTCATTTTCAATAATTTGGATTTGATTTGACACAAATATGTCAAGATTTTTTTTATCTAAAATATTATTGTATTTATTTAAAAAGTATATAAAAAAAAGAACCAAAATAATAAAAAGTATAACTATCTTTTTGTAAGTTTTTATAAAAGGAAGTATCATTTAAGATACTCCTTTTTGCTATTTAATGATATTTCCATAAGGTCCGAATTTTCTTTCAATTGGGTCTTTACCTTCAATATAAGCATCAGGTGCTTTTACAGCTGCTGATGGGAAATCTTTATCTCTATTTGGTTTTTCAGGTCTTTCATGAGTATCTAAATTCATGTAAGCTGCAACATTATAAGCCTCTTCATCTGTTAAAATTGGATGCTCTTTTGTAGCACCTAATGGCATATTACTTCTAATAAAATCAGCTGCTTTTAAAGTTCTGTACATTCCAGCACCTTTATTGTAGCTATCTGGTCCCCAAAGTGGTGGGAACATATAACCATTTGCCTTACCTTCATTTTTAACACCAAGACCATCTTCTCCATGACAAGAAGCACAGTGTTGTGTATAAACAACTTTACCTTTAACAGGATCAGCTGCTTGTTTTTTAATCATTTTTCTATCAATTTTATGAAGTCCTCTTCCCTCAAGCTTATTAGAAGCCCCAATAGGAACTCCTTGACTTAACCAAAATGTATAAGCTTCCATAGCCTTCATCTCTTTGCTCTCAACAGGAAGTGGTTTACCATTCATACTTCTTTGCATACAACCATTTATTCTTTCAGCTAAAGTTCCAATTGTATCCTCTCTTGGTCTATATTGAGGGAAAGCTGCACTTGTTCCTATAAATGGTGCAGAAAAAGCCTTTGTTCCAGCATCTAAGTGACAAGTTTGACATGAAAAATTATTTCCAGAGTATCTCATTTTTTTATCATCAACCTCTGGTCCAATATACTTATAAGTATGAACTATAAGCTCTTTACCATATCTAATCATATCTCCCATTTGATTATTTGGGATTGTGCTTTCATCTGGAATTTTATACTCAAGTTTTTCACCCTCATATTTATATCCCATACTGTTTCTTTTTGCAAGCTCTTTTGGATCAAATGCAAATGCACTTGTTGCAAATAGACTACATACCGTTGCTAATACTACTATTTTTCTCATAACTTCCTCCTAATTTGATTTTGAATTGTATTATTTCAATATAACACGAAGATAACAAAAGAAATTTTACAAGGCTTTGAATTGTAACAAAAGAAATTTTTATTGTAAAGATTGTAAGTGGATGGGGTAGAAGGATTCGAACCTTCGAATGACGGTACCAAAAACCGTTGCCTTACCGCTTGGCGATACCCCAAAAAAAGGTTATTAAAAGTGGAGCTGGTGAAGGGAGTCGAACCCCCGACCTGCTGATTACAAATCAGCTGCTCTAGCCAACTGAGCTACACCAGCATCCATAAATAAATGGTGTCAAGAGAGGGACTCGAACCCTCGACCTCCGGCTTATGAGACCAGCGCTCTAACCAGCTGAGCTACCTTGACACAAAATTGGTTGCGGAAACAGGATTTGAACCTGTGACCTTCGGGTTATGAGCCCGACGAGCTACCTAGCTGCTCTATTCCGCGATATATAAAAGAACAATTTAACTTAAAAAGTTAAGTGGAGCGGGAGACGAGACTCGAACTCGCGACAGTCTGCTTGGAAGGCAGAAGCTCTAGCCAACTGAGCTACTCCCGCACTTTTTGAAGTGATTGCATCAAAAAGGAGTGGAATTATAAGCATTTACAAATTAAAATTTGCTTAAGCAAAGATACCTACTGCTCAATCCACAAAATTTCTACTTTTAAATCATAAATATCAGCTCTTTTTGGTTTTATATCAAACTCTTCTATAACTAAATTTGAAATATCGTTGTTCTTATTAATCTTTTCAATTTCATTTTGTAGAGTATCTTGAAGAGTTATTTGAAGAGTTTTAAGAGTATTAATCTCATCTTCTATAAGTTTTATATCATCTCTCTCTTTTAAGACTTTTGAAGTAGTTCTTGCACTACTACTTATTTTTGTTGCACTAATTTTTGAATTACTTTTTCCAAAAAAAGCTGTTAAAATTGTATTTGCAATTGATATAAAGCTATTTGCTGAAGCATTTGTTAAATCTTTTTTCTCTTTTTGAAGTTTCAAATTAAGTCTATTAATCTTTTCTAAAATTTGATTATTCTCTTTTTCTAATCTACTTTTTAACTTCTCTATTTCAAAATCTATATTCTCGTTTAATCTATCTTGCAACCTAATTTTAAAATCTTCCAAGCTCTCATTTTGTTTTGAAAAGAGCTTTAAATCATCATTTTTGTATAAAGTTAGTTTTGAATTTCTATATACAAAATCATTAAAACTCTTCTGTAAAAGTTTAATTCTTGACTCATTTAAAACATATGATGGAAGTTCATAATAAAAACTATTTTGTTTCTCTTTTTGCTCAAAATCTTTTATAGTTATAACTTCAAGTTCATCAAAATTTGGCTCTTTATCATTTTTATCTAAATATAATCTATAGTTTAAATTCTCTTTTAAATCAATATTTTTTGAAGCTAAATTATAGTGAATATTGCAAGACAAAAGAAGATACCCCTGCATATAGTAAGCACTATTTTGTGATTTATAAAAATAACTCTCTTTTAATCCACTTGTAATAACTTGCTTTGCTTTACCTTTAGAAATATCAACAAAATTATTTTCATTTAAACTATTTTCCTCTTTTTTATAATTTTTTTGCTTTTTATGACTCATAAGTTGTGATATAGCATCTTTAGAAAGTGGCCCTTTTAGATAAGATAGTGCCCATCTTGTCTCAAAAACTTTTAAATTTTTTTCATTTATATTTTTTAAAATAAAATTTCTTTTTGGTAGTGAAGTTAATTTTGAAATTAAATCATTTTTATCAAAAGTTTCACTTGATGATGAACTACTTAGTCCATCAATTACTCTATTTATATCCTGCTTTGTTTGCAATCTTCCTATAAACCATGTTCCAATATTACTTAAACCTTTATAATCAATATCAACAGGATTTTGTGTAGATAAAACAACACCTATTCCAAAACTTCTTGCTTGTTTTAAAAGTGTAAGCATTGGTTGTTTTGAAGGAGGATTTGCCTGTGCTGGAAAATACCCAAATATCTCATCCATATACAACAGTGCTTTTAAAGATGTAGTTCCCTCTTGTCTTCTCATCCAAGTTACAATTTGATTTAAAAGTATTGTTACAAAAAACATTCTTTGAGAATCATTTAGATGTGCAATTGAAAATATATTTACCTTTGGTTTTCCATCTTCATTGTACAAAAGTTTTGAAATATCAAGTGTTTCACCCTCTAGCCAACTACTAAAAGATGGGCTTGCAATGATATTATTAAGTTTTAATGCAAAATTTAATCTATCACTTTTTGAAAAAAATGTCTCTAAATCAAAAACTCCAATTTTTGAAAATGGTGGAGTTACAATTAAAGTAATAAGCTCCTCAAGAGTTAAATCTTTTTGCTCTTTAAAATAGTTTGTAAAAATAGAGGCTAAAAGAATTGACTCTTTTGATGTCTCATCACTGCTATTTTCAATCAAAGATAAAATTGAGTGAACTGTTGAGTTTATAATTGTAGAGAATAGCTCATTATCTTCTATTACTTCTATACTTGTGGCTTTAAATGATGATAAAATAGAGACTTGAACACCTGCACTACTAGCTGGTGTATAGATTGTAAAATCAGCACTATCTTTTAGTTTTTTTACTCTGCTAATATCTTGAAAATCTCTTGTAATACCATCTTTATAGTTAGTTGAAACTTTTTTTGCAAAATCCTCTTTACTTAATCCACTATTTGAAATCTCACTACTATCAAGCCAAGGTTCAAAATCACTTGGATTTAGATTAGAAAAATTTAATAATAAATTTGTCATATCCCCTTTTGGATCAATTATTATTGATGGGATTTGATCAATTGCTGCCTCTTCTAAAAGCGTTATTCCAAGACCTGTTTTTCCGCTTCCTGTCATTCCTATTATTGCAGCATGAGTTAATAAATCCTTGTTTTGATAAACAAGAGGAACAAAACTATCTTCAACTTTTTCTTTACCTATATAAAAAAGTTTTAATTTTTCATAATCAAAAGTGCTATTCATTAAATATTTCCTAAAAAAAATTACTAGATTATAACCAAAAATATACAAAAAATTTAAAATTTGTTGTATAATAAGAAAATTTTAAGAAAAGGAGCATTGTATGGAACTTGGAATTAGACCAAATATTGATCAGTATAAAGAGAATGCTACTATTGAGCTACAACAAGTAAAATCTACTTCTAACTCAGCAAAGACTGATGAACAAAAAGAGCTACAACAAATTCAAAAAAAGAGTATTGAAAATGTAAAAGATGATGCAAAAGCAGAATCTATAAAAAATGATAGTGCAACTCAAAGCAGATATGAAGTTGTGATGTCAAATACAAATTTTGGATTTAATACTAGCTCTGAAGATTTTTATGTAAAAGTTTCAAGAGGAAATGTTGAAAATCAATATCCTACAGAAGATATGATGAGAGTAAAAGCTCAAATGCTAGCTTTACAAAAAGCTCAAATGGAATCTAACTCTTAATTTATCCAATTTAATAGTTGGCTTAATATATTTTTTAAGCCAACTCTACTAAAACTACTAATATAATTTTATCTTATTTAAATATATAGGAATTTTTTATGATAGCAAAGATTGATATTAATTCAATAGAGTTTAAAAATGAGTTAGAAAACACAAAAAAATTTACAAAAGATGTATTAGAAAAACATAATTTAGTATTTAATCCTGATTTCGAAGTTGTTGAATCTATTGAGATGGGACTTACAAGAAATCAACTAATTTATGGGAAAAAATATTGTCCATGTTTTATGGTAATAAAAGAGAGTGAAACTGAAAAAAATAGAGTTTGTCCTTGTGTTCCAGCTCTTACAAAAGAGATTCCAACAAAAGGAAACTGTCACTGTGGAATCTTTTGTACAAAAGATAAAGCAGATGAATTACTTATAGGAATTGATACAAAAGAGGCTATAGTAACTCATAGCAGAGGTCTTACAAAAAATGAGTGTGAAGATTTATTAAACAAAGAAGATATTAGTTCAATTGAACTTGAAGCACTACTTGAAGCTAGAGAGCTAGGAATGGTTGATTTTTTACTTGTTGATACAAGAGAGTGGATGGAGTGGGTAAATGCTAGAATTGAGGGAACTGATTATTTAGTTCCAACAACTTCATTTTATAACTCTCTTGAGCCACTGAATGATAAAAAAGATAGAACTATAATCTTATATTGTCATAGTGGTAGCAGAAGTGCTTATTGTCAAAGAGTTATGCTAAATATGGGATTTAAAAAAGTTATAAACTTAGATTATGGAATTATGACTTGGCAAGGAGAGGTTTTAAGAGGAGAGTAGTGATATTTACTTAAAAATATCACTATACTTTCTTAATAGCTCCATTACAGATATAAAAAGACTAACCATAGCAGGTCCAATTATCATACCCCAAAATCCAAAAGTAGATAATCCTGCAATTATTGAGAAAAATATCAAAAGTGAACTAATATTTGTTCTATTTTTTACAACTTTTTTATTTATATAGTTTATTATTATTGGTTTTATAAATGTATCTGCAATAATTGATATTACAACTATTGAATAAATAGCAATAAATATTGCATTTGATAAAGTTCCTGTACTTGCTTCATATATTGAAACTGGAAGCCACATAATAACTCCACCAATAACGGGAATCAGTGAGGCAAAACCATATAAAACACCAAATAATAAACCGTCGTATCCAAATATTTTTAAGAATACTCCAAATAAAAATCCTTGAAATATTGCTGTTACTAAAATTGAGTAAAAAACTACGCTCATAACGCTTGAAGATTCATTAAATAAAATTGTTGCATCTTCATTATTTATTGGAATAATATTTTTTAAATATTGTGAAATTTGTTTTGAATATAGTGTAAAGAAGAATAAAAATATTAAGATTAAAAACATATCAGCCATAAATTTTGCACTATTTTTACCTAAATATGCACTTAAAGATACAAGTTGTTGCACTAATTTCCCAATATCTAACTTGGAAGTAATACTCTCTATAAAATCATTTAAAAAGCTAAACTCTTTTAATAAACTAAAAAAAGATATTTTTATCTCATTTAAATTATTTACTAAAGTCACTTGATTTACTTGATTAAAATATGTAGCAAAAGAGATAATGCAATACAAAATTGGAATAAAAAATAGTGAAGCCATTGCAAAAGTTATTATTGAAGTTGATAATACCCTATTTTTAATGCTTCTTTCTATTTTTTGATGCATAGAGTTTGTAGCAATTGTAAGAAGTGTTGCTACAAAAATAGATTTTAAAAATGGATTAAATAACTCTACAAGAAAAAATAGTAAAACTATAGAAATTGTTATTAAAAAATATGCTGGTTTCAAAAAAGTTTTCCTTGAAAACTATCATCTAATTTATTACCATCTGGTGGAGTTAATCTAAACATCTCATAAGTTTTAACACTAGCAACTCTTCCACGTGCTGTTCTTTCTATATATCCGTTTGCTAGTAAATATGGCTCAATCGCATCTTCAATTGTCCCCTCATCTTCACTTAAAGCTGCTGCCATAGTTCCCAATCCCATAGGTCTTCCACGATTTGATATAAGAAGTTCAAGTAGATTTATATCCATCTCATCAAAACCATTTTCATTAACCCCTAGCTCATCAAGTGCATATTTGCATCTATCTAGTTTTATGGTTTTATCATTAGCAACTTGAGAAAAATCTCTAACTCTTCTAAGTAGTCTTAATGCAACTCTTGGTGTTCCTCTACTTCTTTTTGAAATCTCTAAAGCTGATTCATCTTCACAAAATATACCTAACTTTACAGAAGCTTTTTGAATAATTTTTGCTAACTCTTCATCTGTATAAAATTGCATTCTAAAATGCATTCCAAATCTCTCTCTAAGAGGATTTGAAAGCATTCCAGCTCTTGTTGTTGCTCCAATTAGTGTAAATCTTGGTAAATCTATCTTTACAGTTTGAGCAGCAGGTCCTGAACCAATTATAATATCAAGTCTATAATCCTCCATAGCTGGATATAAAATCTCTTCAACAGTAGGACTTAAACGATGAATCTCATCAATAAATAGAATATCACCCTCTTCAAGGTTTGTTAAAATTGCTGCTAAATCACCACTCTTTTCTATCATAGGACCAGCTGTTACTTTTATATTTGTACTCATCTCATTTGATATAAGATAAGATAGAGTTGTTTTTCCAAGTCCTGGAGGTCCATAAAATAAAATATGATCAAGCGCTTCAGCTCTTTTTTTAGAAGCATCTATAAAGACTCTAAGATTTTTTTTAATCTTCTCTTGACCTATATAATCATCCCAAGAAGAGGGTCTTAAACTCTGCTCATTTGTCTCTTCTTCAAAAGATACTGATTCAACCTCAACTAATCTTTGCACTATAAAGCTCCGCTTTTAAAATTCATTTTAATACTCTTCCTCTTTTGATGGAAAATTTTGTGTTTGAACATCATCTCTGTAACTATTTACAGCATCTTTTACAAGTTTAGCTCCATTTAAATAGTGTCTTACAAATTTTGGTTTAAAATCTTCAAAAAATCCTAACATATCAGACCAAACTAAAACTTGACCATCACACTCTTTACCAGCTCCAATTCCAATTGTTGGAATTGAAACAGCTTGTGTAATTTTTTGTGCAACATCGCTCATAACACCCTCTATTACAATACAAAATGCTCCAGCTTTCTCTATTGCGATTGCATCACGAATTAACTGCTCTTCATCAATTTTTGTTTTACCTCTAACCTTATATCCACCAACACTTCTTACATATTGAGGCATAAGACCAATATGACCCATAACAGCAATTGAGTTTGATGTAAGATGTTTTACAATATCAGCTCTATCTTCACCACCCTCAATTTTTACAGCACTTGCATTTGTTTTTTTATAAACTTTTACACAGTTTTTTAAAGCTTCATCTTTATTAATATATGTTCCAAAAGGCATATCCATAACAACAAAACTATCTTTTGCACCATTGCAAACAGCATTTGTGTGATAAATCATCTGATCTAGCGTTGCACTTAAAGTATCATCTTTACCAGCAAAACTCATATTCAAACTATCTCCTACAAGTATAATATCAGCACTTTGTGAAAATAGCTTTGCAAACAAAGCATCATATGCTGTAATTACAGTTAGTTTAAATCTATTTTTTGCATTTATAATCTTCGTTATATTCATTTTTTCAAAATTTTGTTTAATTATACTCATAATAAATCCTAAATTAAAATAGATTTGATTATAACTAAAAATAGATTTTAATTCGGTTTTAGATAAAATCAAAAAATTTATTTTTAGGATAAGAGTTGAAAAAATTAGTTGGATATATTACTACTTCTTTACCAAACAACAATTTTACAGTTGATTTGGCATATAGTTTAAAAGATAGTGGAGTTGATATTTTAGAGCTTGGTGTTCCATTTTCAGATCCAGTTGCAGAAGGACCAATTATTGAAAAAGCTAATTTATTGGCTTTAAAAAATGGTTTTAAACTAAATGATCTTTTTGAAGTTTCATCAAAAATTTCAAAAGATATTGACACTTTATGGATGGGATATATGAATCCATTTTATCACTATGGCTTGGAAAACTTCTTAAAAAAAGCAGTTGAATATAGTGTATTGGGAATGGTAATTCCAGATTTACCTTATGAGATGGGTAAAAAATATGAAGAGCTTTTCAAAAAATATAATAAAACAAATATAGCATTTGTAGCTCCAACAACACCTGAAGATAGAATTAAACTACTTGTAGAAAACTCTTCTAAATTTATCTATATGGTTGCTTATGCTGGAATTACAGGAAGCGGAAGAGATGAGGATTTATCACAACTTATAAAAAATGTAAGAAAGTATTCACAAACTCCTTTATATATTGGTTTTGGAATAAATGAAAAAACTTGTAAAGAAAAATCAAAAGATGTTGATGGAGTTATAGTTGGAAGTGCTTTTGTTCAACATCTGCTTGATGATAGTTTAAATAGCAGTGAAAAAATCAAAAAAATATCTTCTTTGGCAAAAGAGATAAAAGAGAAAATAAACGAATAGATGCAGTTTTTTAACCAAGATTTTGAGTTTTTTGAAGAGAATAGAGAGTGTTCCTATTTTGACAATGAATCATCAGATATTAGATACCAATTTTTAAATAGTTGCAGTAGTGAAAACTACCAAAATAAGCTAGAAAGAGGCTGGAGAAGATTTGGTAAGGTTCATTTTGTTCCTGAGTGCAGATCTTGCACAAAATGTGTATCAATTAGAATAGATGTAGCAAACTTTAAATTTTCAAAATCTCAAAAAAGAGTCTTAGCTAAAAACAGAGATACAAAAATCTCAATACGAAATCCAAGTGTTACAATTGAACATTTAGAGCTTTATAACAAATATCATCAATTTATGAATCACAAAAAAAATTGGCCATACAACCCAATAGATTTAGATGACTATATAAAATCTTATGTAGAGGGTGAAAAAGAGTATGCTAGAGAGTTTTTATATTTTAAAGATAATAAATTAATTGGTGTTGCATTAGTTGATATTTTACCAAAATCTATATCTTCAATTTACTGTTTTTATGATCACGATTATAGTGATTTATCTATTGGAAAATTCTCAATTTTATTTCAAATACAGATTGCAAAAGAGTTAAAAATACCATATATTTATTTAGGATATTGGATTAAAGATCATTTTTCAATGGGATATAAAAAGGAGTATATGCCTTTTGAGGTTTTAAAAAATAGAGCAAAATATAACCAAGAGAGTGTTTGGGAAGCTTTTCAATAAATTAGTAGTTGCAAATATTTATGCAACTACCAATTTTGTAATATTATATGCCACAAATGAAACTATCCAAGCAGTTGAAGTTGTAAAAATAAATAGATAAAGCAGATATTTCCATGAACCAGCCTCTTTTGTAAAAACCATAGCAGCAGCTAAACAAGGAATATATAACATTACAAAAACTATAAATGATATTGCTGATTCAAAAGGTATATTCTGTTTTATTTTCTCAACCAAACCTTCACTTGGATTTTCTGGATCTTCATTTGCACCTTGTTTATATAAAATAGATAGAGTTGTAACAACAACCTCTTTTGCTGCTAAACCAGCCTCAAGAGCAACTGTCATCTTCCAATCAAAACCTAAAGGAGCAAACAAAGGTTCACTAAATTTACCAATAACTCCTAAATATGAGTTTTCAAGATTATATAAATCTAACTCATTTTGTAACTCTAATTTTTGATCTTTTGTAGTTGCTAACTCTATTTTAGATTCAAACTCTTCTTGAAGCTCTAAGTTTTTTGGATAATTACTCATAAACCAAATCAAAACTGAAGCGGCTAAAATAAAAGTTCCAGCTTTTTTTAAATACATAAAACCTTTGTTTATAACATCTTTATAAATAAATCTAAATGATGGTAGCCTATACTTTGGCATCTCCATTACAAAAGGTTCATCAACTGATTTAAATACTACATCTCTTAAAATCTTTGCAGCAAACAGCCCAAAAATAGCTCCTGAAATATATATTATAAAAAGAATATTTCCAGCACTTTGAGTTGAAAAAAATGCACCTGCAAAAAGTACATAAATAGGTAATCTAGCACCACATGACATAAATCCAATTATAAACAAAGTTATTAGTCTATCTTTTTGATTTTTTAAAGTTCTTGCTGCCATATAAGCTGGAACAGAGCATCCAAAACCTGTTACTAAAGGTATAAAAGATTTTCCATGCAATCCAAATTTATGAAAAATTCCATCCAATAAAAAAGCAACTCTACTCATATATCCTGTTGATTCTAATAAAGATATTCCTAAAAATAGAATCAAGATATTTGGTAAAAACATAACAACAGCACCAACTCCTGCAACTATTCCATCTGAAAGAAGTAAACTTAGTTGATTTTCACCAAAAAGGTTTTTAATCTCTAAAGATATTGTTGAAAAAGCAATATCGATATAATCCATAGGAACTGCACCTAGCGTAAAAGTCAATTGAAAAAGTATCCACATAAAAAGTAAAAAAATAGGAATTCCTAAATATTTATTCATTAATATAGAATCAATCTTCTGTGTAACACTCTTATTTGAAAAACTATCTACACTTACACACTCTTTTACAGCATTTTTACAAAATTCAAATCTTTGATTAATTGAAGAGATATCTATATTTGATAACTCTTTATTTTTATATGTTTTTATAATCTCTTCTAATAGTTTATCAAGCCCATCTTTTGTTTTAGCACTTGTTTTTACACAAGCTATATTTAAAAAATTTGATAACTTTTTTTCATCTATTAATATACTCTCTTTTTTTGCCTCATCACTCATATTTAAAGCAATTACAATCTTTTTATTCAGTGCCATAAGTTCAGTTGTTAAAAGAAGATTTCTTTGAAGATTTGTAGAATCAACTACATTTAAAATAATATCGTAGTTATTTTTATATAAAAACTCATTTACAACCCTCTCTTCAATTGAATAGTTTGTAAGCGAATAAGAGCCTGGTAGATCAACAATAGTTATGTCAAACTCTTTATAAGAGAAATTTATCTCTTTTTTTTCAACAGTAACTCCTGAAAAATTTCCAACTTTTAATCTTGAGTTAGAAATAGAGTTAATAAGCATAGATTTACCAACATTTGGTTGTCCAACCAATGCAATTTTAATTTTAGTTTTCACAAACTTCTACTTTTATATTATTTGCTTCACTATGTCTTAAAGCAACTTTTGATTTATCTACTCTTATTTCAATAGTTTTTTTTCTTAATGATTTTGCAGTTACACAAACATTTGTACCCTCTACTATTCCAAATGAGTAAAGCCTACTTTTTAAAATATCATCACAACTTATAGCCTTGATTGTAGCTATTTTATTAATATCTAAATCATTTAATGACATATTTACACCTTTTAAAACAATAATGATTATTGTAATATAAAGTTTGATAAATATAGCTTAACCTAAATCAAGATATCTCTAAGTTTGAAATTTATTCAAACTTTAGATATACTAGTAAGCTAAAATTTAAAGAGGTGTTTATATGAAACAAAATAGTGATCAAGAAAAAATAATTGAAGAGCTAAGAAGAATTGTTAAGCAAAAAGGTTTAAAGTACACTGAACAAAGAGAGATAATTTTAAGTGTATTGCTTCAAGCTGATGATCATTTGACTGCTGAAGAGATTTATAATAAAATCAAAAAAGATTATCCTGATTCAAATGTTGGAATAGCTACAGTTTACAGAGCTTTAGGATTTTTAGAGGAGATTGAGCTTATAGCATCTATTAACTTTGGTGCTGAAGGTAAAAAATATGAAAGCAATACAAAATCTCATCACGACCACTTGATTTGTACAGAGTGTGGAGTTATTGTTGAATTTGTAGATGATGAGATTGAAAAAAGACAAGAGAAAATTGCAAAAGCAAATAAATTTAAAATAACTGATCACTCAATGCAACTATATGGAGTTTGTGAAAAATGTCAAAAGTAGTGTTAAACACTACTTTTATACTTCTTTAAAAAAAATCATTGATTTACACTATTCATACATTAAAAAAAGAGAATAAATTTATAAAGTTATTTAATCTATCTTAAGGAAAACAAAAAATGATTATATTAGACAAATCAATAAAAGAG
This sequence comes from Aliarcobacter skirrowii CCUG 10374, assembly GCF_003544835.1. NCBI lineage: Bacteria > Pseudomonadati > Campylobacterota > Epsilonproteobacteria > Campylobacterales > Arcobacteraceae > Aliarcobacter > Aliarcobacter skirrowii. The sequence continues at coordinate 1,495,262 of NZ_CP032099.1, forward strand.
CAGTTCAAAATATTTTGTGAAATAAACAAAATAGATGATATGCAAATTGCAATAAAATATTTTACTATATTTGGAGGACTTAAGATAGAAATAGATACTTCAAAACCAATTTTAGAATTAATAGAAAAACATATTTTAAACAATTACAACTACTATAGAAGTGAGATAAACCATTTAACAGGTGGTTATCATGTAGATCATGCAATTCTTTCAGGAGTTGCACTAGGAGATAGAAAAACTACAAATGCCTTTAAAAGAGCCCATGTAAGCTTTGAAGAGGGTATGAAGTGTGTTGACTCACTATATGAAAAAGAGATTTTAGATATTGATAGTTCTGAACACTTTTTACTTGGTAAAAGGGGTGATTCAAAAGTGGCTAAAAAGCTTATTTTCACCAATCCTTTTCTTAGATTTTGGTTTGCTTTTGTATCTCCTATTTACAAAGGGATTAAAGATGGAAACTATGAGGAGTTTAAAGAGAAATTTAAAAGTAGAGAGTCAGATTTTAGTGATTTTATTTTTGAAGAGTTAGCTTTAGCTTTTATAAAAAATAGTTTTGTAGATAATATAAAACAACACGGTCAATATTGGAATGAAAATATCAATATTCCAATAGTTGCAAAAACTGTTTTAGAAAAAACTATTGTAGGAATGTGCAAATATAGTGATAATAAATTAAAAAAGAGTGAATTTAACAAATTTTTAGAGGATTTAAAAAGTGAAGATATAGCTTATGATATTATAGTTATTTTTACAAAAAATGGTTGCTCTAATGAACTTAAGAATCTAAAAAGTGATACATTAAAGATATTTAATACAAAAAGCTTAAAAGCTTTATTGCTTAATAATTAACTATAATTATTTAATAAATAGACAAAAGAGTGGTCTATTTATTAAAAGAAGAAGAAACTATTGATAGAAACTCATCTTTTGTTTTTTTATCAGATTTAAAAAGTCCTCTTAAAGAAGAAGTTACAGTAGTTGAACAAATTTTTTCAACTCCACGCATCTCCATACACATATGTCTTGCATCAATCATAACAGCAACACCTTTTGGTTTTAAGTGTTCATTTAAAGCATCACAAATTTGTTCAGTCATCTGCTCTTGTATTTGAAGTCTTCTTGCAAAAACATCCACAACTCTAGGAATTTTTGAAAGTCCAACAACTTTTCCATTTGGAATATAAGCAACATGAGCTTTTCCAATAATAGGTAACATATGATGTTCACAAAATGAGTAAAACTCAATATCTTTTACAACAACCATCTCATCATTTGTAGATGTAAAAAGTGCTTTTTGAATAATCTCTTTTGGATCAAGTTTATATCCACTAAACATAAATTCATAAGCTTTTCTAACACGCTTTGGAGTATCTAAAAGCCCCTCTCTATTTACATCTTCATCAATATACTCTAAAATATTTTTTATTGAATTTTCAAACTCAATCTCTTTCATAATTTATAATTCCTTTACAATAATTTTATATCCAACCTTTTTTCTTAAAGATTATCAAAGGTGTAACAGCAGCTAAAACCATAACTCCAATTGAAAAAAGATATCCATACTCCCAATTAAGTTCGGGCATAATCTCAAAGTTCATTCCATAAATACTTGCAATTAGTGTTGGTGGAAGGAAAATTACATTTACAATAGTAAAAATTTTTATAACCTTATTTTGCTCAACACTTAAAAGCCCTATAAATATATTTTGCAAATAATCAATTCTTTCAAAATTAAAATTTGTATGATCAATTAATGATCTAATATCTTTTAACATAATAGGAAGTTCACTCTTATCCTCAGTTATTTTTTGAGATTTTAATAAAGAGTTTAAAATTCTTTGTTTATCCGTTAAATTCTCTCTTATTTTCATATTTAAGTTTTCAAATGAGGACATCTGCTCTAGCAAATCTTCATTTTCAACATCATCATTAAAAGCCTGTTTTCTTATTGCCGCTATATCTCTATTTAACTCTTCAATAATATCAGCATCTGTATCAATTCTAATGTCAATAATTTGAGAAAAAATAGAGTAACCTGTTCTATACTCTCTTGGACTTGCTAGAAGTTTTTTAATTGAAGCATCAAAACTTGCTAATTTTTTATATCTAACACTTATTAACAAATCATCTTGTAAAATAAAAGAAACCGTCTCATTTACTGGATCTTTTTTGTCATTTATAAGAAAATAACTATTTATCTCTATTCTATTTGCTTCTTCCCAATACCTAGAACTTAGCTCAATCTCCTCACTCTCTTGTTTTGTAGGAAACTCTATAGCAAAAATATTTTCAACAGCTTTTACCTCTTGCAAAGTTGGAGAAAACATATCTATCCAAATAACACTCTTTCTATCTTCTATATTTTCTAAAAACTCTAAACCTTGAATTACACTTAATCTATTGCCTTTTTTTACATAACAACTAATCATTAGAGTCCTTTTTATTTTATTAAACTTCCCATTTCCCAAATAGGTGTAAATATTGCTAATACTATAAATAAAATCATACTAGCAATTATTAGTAAAAATAGTGGCTGGATTATGGAAATCATAAGATTTACACTATTTTCAAATCTATGTTTATATATGTTTTTTATCTCAGGAACAACAATCTCTAAACTATTTGTAACTTCACCTGTATTTAGCAGATTTAAAATAATATCATCAAAAATATTTATATCTTTAAAAGCAAAGCAAATACTCTTTCCATTTTCTAGCAAACTATCAATTACGCGGATTTTATCCAATAAATATTTATTCTTTACTAAAAGCTTACTATTTAAAAAAGCTTTGTGAAATTCATACTTTGATTTTTGCATAATATCCACTACTAAAAAAAGTTTATACAGCTGTAAATTTCTTAAAACTATTGAAAATATTGGAATATATTTAATAAATATATAATCTAAGAAATACTCAAATTTCTTACTAATTTTATATAAAAAAATTAAAAAAAGTATCAAAAAGGAAACAATTATAATAAAAATCAGAGAATACTCTTTAAAAAATATCTCCATATTTAATAATATTTTTGTGCTTTGTGGAAGATTCTCTATTTGATTTTGAAAAATAGATTTAAAACTTGGAATAACAAAACTAAAAATAATAAACAAAGAAGCTAAAAATGTAAAAAATAGAAAAATTGGATAGCCTAAGGCTTTATAAAAACTCTTTTTAATACTATCTTGCTCTTTTAAAAGATGATAAATAGCATCTACATTTCTAGCTAAATTTGAGCTATTTTGAGAGATATTTAAAAAATCTTTAACAAAATCTTCTATTACAAATTCATCTAATACTTCAGAAATTGGCATAGAGTTTGAGAGTGCATAATTCATAGCTTGTAAAAATTTTTGAGTTTTTTTATTTTTTTTTGATTTTATTAAAATATCTATTGCATCACTTATATTTATATTTGATTCAAGCATTAAATTTAACTCAAAAAAGATTAATAAAAGCTCTTTTTTAGGAACTCTAACCCTATTTTTAAATTTAATTTCAAATATTGATTTTTTTGCTTTTATAGTTAATATATCAAACTCTTTTTTTATTAATTCAAGTTCAATATCTGTTACAATTTGATTTTTTATTTCACCATTTTTTTGATATGTTATGTTATATTTTTTCATTTATACATACCAGTTTTTCAAGCTCTTCAATAGATGTTTCACTATTTTTTACTTTTAAAAGTCCATCATCAAGCATTGTTTTATAATTTATAGTTTTTAAATATTGCCAAAACTCTTGGCTGCTTGCTTTTTTAAAAATTAAAGATGCGATTATCTCATCTACAAGTAGAAGTTCTGCTATACAAACTCTTTCATAAAACTTTGTATAGTTACACTTTTTGCAACCTTGTGCTTGGCAATATTTACAAAAACTCAAAACCAATCTTTGAGCTAGTGAAGCTTTAAGTGATGTTGAAATCAAATAAGGATCTGCTTGTAAATCAAGTAGTCTTGTAATAGTTTCTAATGAACTATTTGAGTGAATACTAGCAAGAACTAAATGACCTGTAAGTGAAGCTTGAAGAGCAATATCAAGAGAAAACTTATCTCTAATTTCACCAATAAAGATAATATCTGGATCTTGTCTTAAAATATTTTTTAAAACAAGTTCAAAACTAAGCCCTAACTTATTATCTACTGATATTTGATTGATTGAAGGGATTTTATACTCAACTGGATCTTCAACTGTGATTATCTTCTTATCTTCACTATTTAACTCTTTTAAAATTGAGTATAAAGTTGTAGTTTTTCCACTTCCTGTTGGTCCACTAATTAATATAAGTCCTGATTTTAATTTTAATATATTTTTTAAACTATCATAAATATTTTGGCTAAAACCCAAAGTTTGTAGTGATTTATCTATATTTTTATTATCCAAAATTCTTAAAACTATTGATTCAGCATCAATAGTTGGCATAGAAGAGAATCTAAAATCATACTTTTTATTCTCTATAACTCTTGAGAAGCGGCCATCTAGTGGCAAGCGTGTTTGTGTCATATCAAGATTACAAATTAATTTTATATAAGAGGAAATTATTTTAAAAAATTCAATCGAAAAACTAAAAAATATATTCAATTTTCCATCAATTCTAAACTTAAAAAGTGTCAAATTTTCATAAGATTCAATATGTATATCACTAGCTCTTTTCTCTATTGAAAATAGAATCAAACTATCCAAAAAACTAGCAGTTGATAGATTTTCACTATTTAATTTTAATGCATTTCTTGC